>JAICEJ010000485.1 GCA_025924215.1 Candidatus Binatia bacterium | reverse complement strand
CGATGAAGAATTCTCTCGGATTCAATTCAGGTTTCCCTCCCATGGAATCTGCGCGCGCACTGCGGGAACAATCAGAGCCCAGGCGATCTCATAACCGCAGCCGGCACACAGGCCATGGATAGGACGGAAAGTTCGGCCCCGCTTAGAATCTGCGATAAAAACACCCCAATCACTCTGGCAACGTGGACAACGGCGAGCAAGATACCTAGCCATACCTAAACTTAACTCTGCCGATCCGGCCGCACAACCAGGGCTGAAGCCGGACCTTCTGCTGTTTTGTCTAGTGCTGATTACGAGTTTGGCAACTCCGAGAGCTGTCGGCCTAAGCGACCAGGTTAGAAACTCACCGTGAGTTGAGAGGATTTGAAAATGGCGAGACTGGTCATCAAGGGGTTCCGCGGGGTCGATCCGTATCGCTCCGAGCGAGACTTGACGGCGATGGAATAGGATACGCTTTTGAGTGGACAAAAATGTTAGCCGGTGTTCAAAACCTGACAAAATTCCTTGTTGTTAAGGACCGGAGTAGCAAGCAAATGTCGTATTATTCGAGGTATAAATTTGGCACCTTCATTGCTTTTCAGGGTATGCGCCCAGCGGAGGTTATCGAATGAAGCTTTTTTTAGTACTGCGGCAGAAAACCGCTGGGCAGTGCTCTATCGTAGCGGCCCGAAGTAAGCGCGACGCGATCAACAAAATAACTCGGCTCGAAGGTATGGATGATGCGTGGGCGATTAGAGTCGAAGAATTCATGATTACGTTCAAAATGGAAGAGAATACTGCGTTTTTTCAACCCGATTTGGACCGCGCCGTTATGAGCATGAACATCGCCAATCAACGCGGTAGTCGCGGAAGGATCTTCAGGTTGAAGGGCGACGCCGTCATGAAGAAGCGGAAGGTTGCCAACGAGACCTCGATCGCGATTCACTAGCGACCTGCCGAAAAAATAACCCATGCCGGGTGCGCTTCATGGGCGTCGCTACAATCAACTTATAAGTCCCGGCTCGTCGATTTGGTAGCGCGTCTAGCTCCGAGGTCATTCTGAGCAGCCATCAATGGTTCGACATCAGCAATGCCAACGATTTCGCGGCGTAAATCCGCAACAGGACGATCTGCTGTAGCAATGTTCAGATACTTAAAAAAACGTAGATGCCCCAGATGTGATTACGATTTTGTCGTCGTGGTAATTGATTTTAGTGCTTCGATGCGCCGCATAAATGGATTTTGCGGTAAGTGTGACCATTATCTCGATTGGCAGTTGTTTCGGTCGGAATTTGTTCAACAACGCTCAAATGATGTCGGGTTGGATGCCGTTTCGCAAAACGAATTGCACCGCGCTGCTCCCCGTCTCACGATCACTAGAAAGGCGGCGGTGAATCTTAGACACAACTGATAGGGGTGAATGCTATGAACATAGCCCGCCTGCCAAAAGCGGATGAGAGAAGCGATCTTTTCAAAACGGTGACCGGAAGGTCAGCGGTTTGGCAGATCCCAAAACCGCGGCGGCCCGAAAGCACCTCTCTTCATCGACAGTATCCAACCGTCAGTGCTCCACCCCAGCTCAACAATCGCTTGAGGAAGTCTACGACACAAGACCTCTTGTGGGTCGATATGATCACCAACGCCCTAATTGTTATCGCTATAGCTTCGGCAAGTTATTATTTTATCTCTGCGAAAGGGCTCCGAGCTAATATCGAGCCCGCAGTCACTTTATACTCTGAGCGATCAGAGCCGCGCTAACTCACATCTCCTGCCCGCCACCTACCAACTCAATCGCTGGCTTTCGACAATTCGGCTTAACTCGCATCTGCAAGCAGGTCTCTGATTTTGGAGTCTTCGCGAGGTCCGAGCTTGTACAGCTGCGTTAGCTGCTTAGCCTTTCATTAAACAATTCTCTCATTACTCGTCCACTCTGTGCCTTCCAAGTAAGATCTTTGGACAAAACCAACACCAAAGCGCCGATGGCGCTGGAAATGGCCATGGCCAGGAGCCACATCGCCCCGAATGCGATGGCGTGTTCACGAGCAACAAACTGGGGTGCCAAAAAGAACAGGTAGCCATTTTCACGCACCCCCAGACCATTCCAACTAATCGGTAAAGAGCTCAGAATATTGATCACCGGGATGGTAACTAGCAACACGGCCCAGGGGATCTGAATCCCGAAACCGGCGGCCATGACTTGGTGCAAGCCTATTTGCAGCAGGTGAAATACCAGCGAAATCAGCGAAATATATGTGACGGTCGCCGGATCGCGCGGGAAAACTTGCGCGATTTGCTCCATGTGCTTGTGCAGCGCGCCTCCTTTGGGGAGCGCGGCAAGGGCGAAGCGGGGTCCGAAATACCAGGCCGCCACGACTGCAGTAATACAAGCTGGGAGCAGCACAAGATATTCACGGCCGATATGCTGGCGACCGACAAACGCGATCGACACTACACCGATGGCGGCGAGAACAGTCATCCCATGGACTCGGTCGGCAAATACCGAGGCTAGTGCAGTGGCTTTCTTTTTTGACTTCCTTCCGAGCACGAGGGCGCGCGCCAAATCGCCACCAACCGTGCCAAACCCAAAACAATTGACAGCCATGCCGAGGAAGTAGGCCTTGGCGGCCAGCAGCCAGGGCGCTTCGATGCTCCCGGAGCGCGCCAGGATCCACCACTTGTAGGAACTCAGCAGCTGGCCGAAAAAAAAGATGACCACCACCATAGCCAATGTCGGCAGCGGAATGCTCAACAGGCTATGCTTTAGCTCATTCAGGTCAACCAGGCGCACGGCCAAAGTTAACATTGCTAAGCTGATAAAAATTTTGATCAGCAGTTTCATCTTTCAACGTATGTAATGATTTTAATTTGCTATCAACCTTAAACTTGTAATGTTGCCATTCCCTTTCACAGACATTACATTCTTGAAGGCTACTCCACGGAGTTTTTTCTCCATCGCCGCGACGGAGTACTAATTTGAGGTTGCGTCCCAGCGAGCATAACTATGAAGACAGCAGTTTAGCTTCGGCAATTCGAATGCGAATTTTGGTAGTTGAAGACGATAAGAAGATTGCCTCATTGGTAGTTAGAGGCATGGAACAGGCAGGATTTGCTGTGGATCATGCCGAAGACGGCGAAGACGCGCTTCACCTGGCTCTTTCCGAACCGTATGACGCTGCGATAATGGACGTGATGCTGCCCAAGCTTGACGGGTTAACCATCATCGAACGTATGCGTCAAAAAAAGATCCTTACGCCCGTGATTGTTTTAAGTGCCAAGCGCTCGGTTGACGATCGGGTGCGCGGGCTCCAGACGGGCGGGGACGATTATCTTGTCAAACCATTTTCGTTCTCCGAGCTTCTGGCTCGGGTGCGTGCGCTGATTCGCCGCGCAAGTCACGAAGCCGAGCCATCCCGGTTGGTAACGGGGGAGCTCACATTGGATCTTTTAACTCGGGAGGTCATCCGATCAGGTAAAAAAATCGACCTGCAGCCGCGCGAATTTTCTCTGCTGGAGTACCTGATGCGCAATAGCGGCAGAGTTGTTTCCAAGACAATGATTATCGAGCATGTATGGGGCTACAGTTTCGACCCTCAAACTAACGTTGTCGACGTGCTCGTATCCAGACTGCGCAATAAGGTAGATCGGGATTTCGAAAATAAACTGATTCACACCCATCGTGGAGTCGGCTATGCCATCAAGCTCCCGTAAGCGGCTTCATAAGACGCTCGGGTTTCGCCTTACGTTCTGGTATTCGTCGATCTTTATCCTGAGCTCTTTGACTCTCTCCATCGTTTCTTTTGCCTTCGTGTTCTCAACCATGCGTGATAATCGCAAGGCGATTCAGTTGAAGCTCGCGGAGTACCGATCTCTGGCCGACAGCGACGGAATTCAGGCACTCGCTAAGATGCTCGCGGAGCAGCGCAACCCCAGCCGGCGCACCTCTTTCTTCGTCCGCGTTATCGCTCCCGGCAACAAGACCGTGTTGCTGAGTAACCCGCGACTCTG
>JAICEJ010000484.1 GCA_025924215.1 Candidatus Binatia bacterium | reverse complement strand
CGCATAAAAGTAAACCTCGCTATTCTGTCGACGATGATTTCTAGTTCGCAGATGCCGTGCGCTCGTTCCGCTATTCAAAGCCGAATCGTTGCTCCTCAGTGAGGCTATCTGCGTCGCGATGAGTCTTCTTCGCGCCGCCCAGCCCGGAAGTACCCGATCGATAAACCTATGTCAAAACCGACGCGAGCTTCAAGCAGCGGCAAACAGAGGCCGAGATTTTCATGCTCGGAGGAAGCTTATTCCCTCTCCTCTGCAGTACCGATGGTCGAAGTCCGGCGAGCGTGTTCTCGTAAACAGCTTTCACTTCGCCGTTCCGACACGCTGAGGCCTATCCAGTTCTTCAAGAAGAGAAAGTTACAGCCGAAGTAAACGAAGCAGATGGTTGCCGTTGAATAACCCGCCTTCGGCGTTCGTCACCGTTAGATTTCAGTGGGAAACTCAAGCGGCGGGCGAATCACTGTCGTGCAATAAGTAGGCTTGAATAAATGGATCGATGTCGCCGTCGAGCACCGCATCGGCGTTGCCGATTTCGATATTGGTGCGATGATCTTTAACCAAACGGTAAGGATGCAGCACATAGGACCTGATCTGGCTGCCCCAGGCGTTATCCTTCTTAGTCTTGTGCAAGGTATCCATTTTTTCTTTTTGCTTCTCGAGCTCCAATTCGTAAAGCCGAGATTTTAATATCTTCATGGCCATCGCCCGGTTCTTGTGCTGCGAGCGTTCGTTCTGACACGCGACCACAATGCCGGTGGGGAGATGGGTAAGGCGCACGGCGGAATCGGTTTTATTGACGTGCTGCCCGCCGGCGCCGCTGGAACGGTAAGTGTCGACACGCAAATCGGCTTCGTCAACTTCCACTTTGATGGTGTCATCCACTTCCGGATAGACGAACACCGAAGCAAACGAGGTATGACGCCGCGAATTGGCGTCATAAGGGGAGATTCGCACCAGCCGGTGAATGCCGGCTTCCGCTTTCAGGTAGCCGTAGGCGTAGTCGCCTTCGACGCTGAAGGTAACGCTCTTTAAACCTGCTTCTTCGCCAGGTTGGTATTCGAGAATTTCCTTGCGGTAGCCATGGCGGTCGGCCCAGCGGAAATACATGCGCAGCAAAATTTCCGCCCAATCCTGAGCCTCGGTGCCGCCGGCGCCGGGATGAAGCGTGACGATCGCATTGCGCCGATCATCGGCACCGCCGAGGATCTGCGCGAGCTCGGTCTCAGCCATTCCCTGAGTTACTTCTGCGACTTTGGCTGCCGCTTCTTGCAAAGCCTCGTCGCCCTCTCCTTCGCCGGCAAGGTCAAGAAAAAAACGAGCCTCTTCGAGGCCCGTTCGGTGTTTCTCCCAGTTTTCTATGACAGTTTTAAGCGAGGACTGCTCTTTGAATATCGTCTGAGCTTTGTCGGCGTCGTTCCAGAAATCAGGCTGGGAAGTGATTTGAGTTAGTTCCTCGAGGCGCTTCTGCTTACTTTCGACGTCAAAGACGCCTCCGAAGCTTATCGAGTCTTTGTTCCAGTCGCACCAGCTGCTCTTTGGTTTCTTCTAACATCGGCCCTTGCCCTTTGTCGGTCTAAATACTGATTCCGGAGTTCTGCATCTGTGCTGTCAGATTGCTGAAAACTCTGATTGCAGGCTGCTCAAAAGGACTCAGAGGCGGAATCCTCGTGATCCTGTCCGTGGAAAACGTGAGCGAGAATTCCCAGCGAGCACGAACACGATTCTAGGTCAGCGCAATTGAGCGCAACCAAGTTTATGCTTTAAACAGCCTGCTCGACTTAGAATTATAGCTTGATTAGGCCGCGCTCACAAAGGTGACTTAGGAGTTTTTGCTCGAGCGTCGCCATGATCTTTGCCTTTCGCTGCGAACGTTCGTGATCATAGCCCAAAAGATGAAGAATCCCGTGAATCAACAAGGTGACCATTTCTATTTCTAGCGAAGTTTTACGGTCTCCGGCCTGACGCTTGGCCTGCTCGACGGAAATGATGACATCACCGAGCAAGCCCGCTTGTGCAGGCAGCGCAGGATCAGCCGGAAATGAAAGTACGTCTGTGGTCTTGTTTTTCTTACGGAACTTGGCGTTGAGCGGGCGCATTTCCCGGTCGCCCACCAGAGCCACGCTGAGTTCGACCCGGCTTTGCTCAAGCGCCTTCAGAATTGACGCGGCAATTTTCTTGAGATGTGCGGTGGGATATTTCCTGCCGGCCCCGCGGCGAGCGAACTCTATCGTCATACGCGCTTCGGCGTCCGAGCCTCGTATGCAAGGTCTTGGAGCTATACTTTGAACGGTTGAACCTTGAACAATTGAACAAGAATTAAGATTTCACGCGCCAGGGCCGCCCTTTTCTTTCGGCAACAGTTTTTCACCCCATCCCCAGGTGGAGATATCAAACAGGTTGCCATCCGGATCCGAACCGCGAGTTTCCGCGTAGCTGGTTCCCTTTGGCCTGGCTTTGGGAGCGCCCTCCGGATGAAGCTCCTGAATCCGTTGCGCAACTATTTCGGCATCATCGACATGAAAGCCAAAATGATACATGCCGGCGGCGTGTCCCGGCTCTTTCGGATCGGTGGCATTCAGGATCGCCAGGTTCACTTCACCGTCTGAGAGATGCACCGAGCCGTTTTTGGTGCGGTACATTTCCTTTAGCTCAAAAACTTTTTTATAAAAGTCCGCAAGTTTTTCCGGTTGATGCGTCAAGATCGCCAGATGCCGGAGTTTTGCCATGATCACACTCCTTGAGGGAAAGATCTTCTTGTCTAACACTGAGGGCTCTTACCGGTCAACCAGCATGCGCCTCTCGGTCAGGCCGGGGGATCCGGACCGACTATTGTTTTTTCGTTGCGTAGCCCTTGTCGGATGCCCTTCCTACGAACACCGTCAGAGCTTTTCCTCTACGCTCCGACAGACGCAAAGCCGACCGCGGCGATCTGGCTAAATTGCTTAATTGACTTGGATAATTCGATTTGCTACTAGACTACAAGTCATTTCTGATTGGAGGAGAGGAAGAATAGATGACCTATGTGATCGCTGAACCTTGTATCGACACCAAAGATACTGCATGTGTCGATGTCTGTCCGGTGGACTGCATCCATCCCACCAAAAACGAAACTGAGGAGTTCGAAAAGGAAAACAAGCTCTACATCGATCCTGAGGAGTGCATTGATTGTGGCGCATGCGAGCCGGTTTGTCCTGTGGAGGCTATTTTCGAGGAGGCGGCGGTGCCGGATAAATGGAAGCACTTCATTAAGATAGACGCAGACTGGTACAAGGCGAAAAAGGGTTAGCTCACAATCTTCATTTTGCTTCGGAACATCCCAAGGGCTGAGGATTCTCAGCCCTTTTTTAATGCCGCGAAAAATCGAAGCCTCTGGGGCCGTTATCGTAATTCTTATTAGCTCGGTCGCTTTTTGCTGATGATCTACATCAAAGCGGGCGGGCTGCGTTCGCAAGCGGCTGCTTTCCGCTCAAAGCGCATACCGATGATCGCATCGCTACGTCACTAAACAAATCAGAAATAACTCATGCTATGTGCGCCTTGACTCGGTTCCTCTCTCTGTTGTACGCAGGCAGAAGCTTAGAACAAGAGGGAGATACCGGCGCATGGTTCTAGTTCTTAAGAACGAACAAATGGAAGATCTCCTGCCGATGACGGAAGAGATCGATGCCATCGAGGAGGCTTTCCGTGAGCTTGGCGCGGGCCAAGCAATGAATGCGCCGCGCGCGCGACTGCGAACGCCTTGGAAAGAGGAGGGCGGGCAGTATTACTTTAACAACATCATGGGCCTGGTGCCGGGAGTTAAATCCATGGCGCTGCGCATCGATTCCAGCTTCTCCAAAGAAGTCCAGATCGATGGCGCCAAACGGCGCATTTACCCCGGTGATTTTATCGGGCTGGTGATGTTGTTCGACATGGACACTTGCGAATTGCTGGCGATCATGGACGACCATCATATTTCCGCAATGCGTGTGGCCGCGACTAGCGCCGTTGCCAGCAAGT
>JAICEJ010000483.1 GCA_025924215.1 Candidatus Binatia bacterium | reverse complement strand
GCCATGATGGGCGTTTACGGCATGCTGGCGGTCGGACTGTTGCTTTTCTGTTTGCGTTACTTGACCCACCCGGACAGATGGAGCGATCGCGCGGCTAAAATATCTTTCTGGTCTCTGAATATCGGCTTGGCATGGATGGCGTTTGTGAATCTTTTCCCACTCGGCATTGTCCAGCTCTACTATGCCGTGGATATCGGCTACTGGTATGCGCGCAGTTTGAGCTTTCTCAATTTGCCGTGGGTCAATGTTCTCGAATGGGCGCGCCTGCCGGGCGACGCTCTCTTCATCATTGGCGGAGCTTTACCTCTGCTCTGGCTCTGCTGGCAGGCGTTGCGCTATCCCAACCCGCGCCGCATCGAAGCCGAAGCCAAGCTGCCACAGATGCTTTACGTTTACGATACGGAACCCGGGAGTAGGCGATGATCAATCGACTGCGACACCAACTGCTGAGCTTCCGCGGAACTAGGATAGAAAGCGCGAGCTAATGGATCGGGGATGAATTAAATCACAGTTTCAAAGGATAGCAGGTCGTTTGGAGAAGGTTCGGACATCCAGGTTCACGCCAACGTTACAATGGCGGGCATTTGGCTCTAGCGCAGACTTTGACGTCTCAAACTGTGGGGCCATGCCCGAACATACCCGGATCATAGTCGTTGTCACTTGTCCGGCGATCCCTTTGTTCGGGCGACGGACTATTTAGCGAGGGATCGGCTGTACTGCAGGACTGCCTTTTGCTCTTCCTTAGTAAGCTTTTTGCTGGGCGGCATCTTGCCCGCGCCTTCAGCGATGATCTTCAATAAGGCTTCGTCCGATTTCGCTGTCGTTTCTTTACCGACGATGTTGAGCCCTTTTTCTCCCAAGGTTTTGGCCACCGCCGGGTTGCCTTTTCCGTCCGCGCCATGACAACCGGCGCAGTTCTTCTCGTAGGCTGTCTTGCCGGTCTCGGCATCCGCTGCCAGTCCCTGCGTTGTCGGCCATGCTGAAGTGAGGATTACGGCGACGGTCAGTACGATAAATTTCACGGAGTCCTCCTAATTAACTTTTTTGTCACCTTGAGGAGTACAATCTAGGCGAACGACTGTCAACAATCTCCCGCTCTGGAGCGGCCAGCACGCCGGCAATCTAAATGTAACCTTCCGAGGAATCTCAGCCTGAGCATAAATTCTTGATCCCAACGGGTAGTGGCCGAATAGCTCGTGCAAAGTTTTTACTGGATAATTTGACGACCATTCGGTATACGGGGGTGAATACCGAGAATTCATTAACCGGTGCGCGACACCGACCCGGAAGGAATTAATCTTGGCAAACTATGCAGTCGCTACCGTCATCCTTCTAAGTATCATTCTGATCGGAGTATTACTGACGCGACCTTCTATTACTGCGGCGCAGGGAGGCAAGATTGTTGCGTTCATCGCCTTCTTTATTCTCCCCATCGTAGCGACGGTTCTGGGCGCTTCAATTCATTTGGAGCAATCTACCTCGACGCAATTTTGTTTGTCTTGCCATGTAATGGAGCCCTACGGTAAAAGCCTTTCGATCGATGATCCCAGCTATCTTCCGGCCGCCCATTTTCAAAACAATCGTATCCCAAAGGACCATGCCTGCTTTACCTGTCACACCGATTACACGATGTTCGGCGATGTAAACAGCAAACTGCGCGGCCTCAAGCATATTTACGTCTATTATTTCAGGACCCCGCCGGCGAAACTTGCGCTCTATGAACCGTTCAAAAACCGCGAATGCTTGCACTGCCACGCCAACGGTCGTTCCTTCGAAGCAACCTCGCCGCACACGGAAATGCGCGAAGCGCTTGCCAGTAACGACATGTCTTGTTTGACCTGCCACACCAAGGTTCACGACGTGGCTAACATCGAGCAGAAAAAAATGTGGAAGGGCCCGGGAACATGACAGAGAACGAGTCGCGCTTACATCGAAAACTAAAGATAGCAGCTTACTTTTTGCTTGCCGGTCTAGCCGTTGAAGGGATTACTCTCCATTGGGCTCATCCGACGAGCTTCCTGCTTTTCCTCACTCTCGGCGGCGTTCTTATCCTAGCGGGCATCTCTATCTACTTAGTTGAAATCGTGACCGGCTGAGCGTCGGATTTCGCGTTGAATTCGAGGCACTAATTTGTCGTTCCCACTTCAGTGGCCACGCTGAGACTTCGCTTCGGCCTATTTCGCCAGCGATCGCGCATAGCCCAAAGCCTGTTTTTGCTCCTCTTTGGTTAGCTTCGAAGCCGGCATTTTTCCAGAACCCTCGGCAATCATTTTAAGCAATTGCTCGTCAGACTTCTTTTTAGTCTCATCGCCGACGATATTGAGGCCCTTATCGCCAATTAGCTTTGCCATCTTCTCGTTGCCTTTGCCATCGGCACCGTGACAGCCGGCGCAGGACTTCTCGTAAAGCACTTTGCCGCTGTCGGCGTCGGCGCCGATCGCAGCCGAAGTCATTCCCGCCAAAAACAATAATCCGACTATCGTTACGCCGATTTTATGACCCATTGTCGGTTTCTCCTTAGTGCTTGTTTTCGTGTTCGACTTCCAATCGCCGTGTTTGGTCAGACGCTGCTCTTGTTAACGGCCCGTGCTAGCGCTCTTAGCTTTTAGACGCCGTTAACAACCAACAATTCATATTCGCTACGCGTTCTCAAATAGCGCACGAATGACGCTGCAATGTGTTGCAACCTATCTCGGTGTTGCCGAGATTATCAAACTGTAGCCTATTTTGTCGGACTCATCGTGTATCCCAGATAGCTCACCACTAGAGAGTAGACGATTAGCGCGATACCGAAAGCCACTGGCCAACGGCTCCGCTTTCCTGATGCGGGTCGGCGATCCAGGAATGGCATACAGATCAGCACTAGGCCCACCAAACCGAATACGAGCACACCCAGAAGTTCGCCCTCGATGCCGAGAATATGCGCCGGCAGCAGTTTGAGGGTCTGGAACATCGCCATGAAGTACCACTCAGGCTTAATACCAGCCGGCGCCGGTTGAAACGGGTCGGCTTTCTTTCCCAGCTCGGCGGGGAAATAGGCCGCGAGAGCCGCAAGCACTCCCAAAGCACAGAGCCATCCTACCAAATCGCGGAGGAAAAAGTTCGGGAAAAAAGGCATAGTCCTTTTGGTCGCTTCCCCAGTTTCCGCCCTGCCCGGTGTGCTCATGCCGTGTTTCTGAACCAAAAACAGATGAAGCCCGAGAATAACCGTGACAATGGCCGGCAAGATCGCCACGTGAATACCGTAAAAACGAGTGAGCGTCGCGCCGGTGACATCGTCACCGCCGCGCAAGAGCCGCCGAAGAAATGGTCCGATGACTGGCACAATGCCGGGGATCTCGGTGCCCACGCGCGTCGCAAAAAAAGCCAGTTCGTTCCAAGGCAAAAGATATCCGGTAAAACCGAATGCCAACATCAAGCCGAGCAGTCCCCCGCCTGACAGCCAGGTTATCTCGCGAGGAGCTCGGTAAGCTCGTAAAAACAGTGCGCTAAAAAGATGGATAAACATCGCAAAGATCATTAGATTGGCCGACCAGGAATGGATCGACCGCACCAACCAGCCAAATTCCACCTCGGTCATAAGAAACTGAATCGACTCGAAAGCCTCGGCGGCGCTCGGTCGATAGTAAAGCAAGAGCAGAATGCCGCTGATGACTTGGACCATGAATAGAAACAGAGTCATGCCGCCGAAGTAGTACCAGAATGTGTGACGATGCAGCGGTATTTCTTTTTTCTTGGCAAGATAGGCAAAATCGCTGAGGCCGATCCTTTCATCGAGCCAGAGCCAAAGTTTGCCGTGCTTAGGTGTGGGCATCTCCATGTGATTTCAAGCTCTTTTGTTGACGACGATTTGATCGCCTCGGACATTCACAATGTATTCTTCCAGAGGCTTGGGCGGGGGCCCCTCGATATTCTTGCCGTTTAAATCGAAGTGGCCATTGTGGCACGCACACCAGATGTGGCTGATATCGGGTCGGTACTGGACGATGCACGCCAGG
>JAICEJ010000482.1 GCA_025924215.1 Candidatus Binatia bacterium | reverse complement strand
GGGTGTTAGTGGTCGATGACAACCGTGATGCCGCCAATAGTCTCGGCAAACTGCTCAATCTGGCGGGAGCCGAAGCTCGAGCCGTCTACAATGGCTTCGCAGCGCTGGAGCTACTCCCAACGTACCAGCCCGGCGTGCTGCTAGTGGATATTGGCATGCCCGACATGGACGGATACGAGTTGGCGCGCAGAGTTCGACGGCTGCCGGACTGTGGAGATCTCACGCTGATTGCATTAACGGGCTGGGGCCAAGCCGAGGATCGTAAGCGCTCGCAAGCCGCGGGGTTCGATTTCCATCTCACCAAACCCGCCGACTTTGAAACGCTGCAAAGATTGCTTGATTCGCTGCAAGATCCGCAAAAAAGTCAAACGAGACACTGAGGTGCGTCCACGAGCGCGCGCGGAAGTTCCGACTCCCTCAGGTTCAAACGGCGGTGAGCAACTAGCTCTGACAGGGTCTATGCGTCGCGCCAGAATTTTGTCTTTGACGGTTCTCCATTCCGGTTGATCTGGAGCTTGGCGTGATTGCCTGGAGGTCGTCTCGCACGGCGGCGGATTACTGGCGCGGCGCTGTTCATTCGTGGAATCGGCGAGTCGCGAAAGCGGCCGCTTCTTTGACCTGCGGCAGAGGGCAGAAATTGTTTGCCTCCACTCCGAACACCGGATTGAACTTGCTACGAAAATTTTCCAAAGCAATAACCGCCGCTAACTCGACCAATTCCTCGTCCGTGAAGTGTTCCTTGAGTCGATTGAAGAAATCATCCGTAACCCGTTGTTCCGTGTAGGTCATCCGCTCGGCTAACTCCAGCGCCAACCGCTCACGCAAAGAAAACAGCGGATTCTCTTTGTAATCTCCCAGCACTGCTTCGACTTTCTCCGCGGGAGCCCCATTTTGCATCGCACTGGATGCGTTACTGTCAATTCAAAATGGGCAGCCGTTGATATTGGCGGTCTTAACACAGAGAAGGTGCTTTAACTCGGCTGAAATGAGCCCTGACTCCTGAATCCCTTGAGCCAGCGCCTGAACTCCTCTCTGAATCGTCGGTCTTAAGGCATAGACTTTTGCGGTATTCGAAACCACGCCCTGGCGCTGCTTCTGCGCTTCAAAAATTTGTCGCACCTCATCATTCGCTTCACTTTCTGTCACGCCTTTGATTCTCGCCATACTCCCTCCGCTGTCTGTATCTAGAATGCGTCTTTCAATACTGTTACACGAAATCCGATGATCTTCTAACGATGCGCATCTATCTCGCCTGATCCGCAGCATGAGGTTGTTGATCGCGGATGAGTCAACTCGCCGGCAACCCCAACGCAAAGGCAATTTGCCTGAGCACATTTTTCTCAGCCTCTGAGACGCGTTCCCCGCCAATTCCGAAGATACCGCCTTCATTCGAAGCCTCGGCAACGCGTTCGCCGACGGCTAACAGCCATTTTTTGAACTCATCGGCTTCATCGGCTTTGTCCTTACGGCCAACGATATCATTCACCGCCCTTATGTGATTCAACGCCAACTCCTTTGCCTGTTCCGGATCTTTGATGCCCTGAGGAGGCTCCGGTTTGGTTTGCCGCTCTTTTAAATCGGCAGCCAACTCGGCAATTAGCGGATTGGAACTGCCCTTTTGCAGCATCTCCGCCATAGCCATTCCCATCGATAACATCTCCTTCAGCACCCCCCAAGGCCCGTTGGGGCTGGCACAGGTAACCGCTAGTCCGACCATTGGCGCAGCGGCAACAATCATTTTCCATTCTTCCGTAGTGAAATCGGTTTTTCTTGCCACTGGAATTGCCTCCTGGTCTAAGAGTCAGTTGTTGTGTCGCTGAGATGATCCGGCGATATGAAGTATGTAAACAACATGAAAAAGATTAGGCTGTCACCTGGCATCCTCCACCCGAACCAGCTCGATGACCCACCGTATTACCGCATTCGGCGGAATCCGGCGGTCACCCGTACCTTCTCGATACGCAAGGTGCGGACTCACGCGCGCCTCCCTGGTTCCGCCTTCGCGCATTCCTATGACACTAGTTTCAAGCATGGCGGTGGGATCCCGCCGCCCGACTTCGAATCGATACTCGTCGCCAGGTTGATCATCGGAGCTGGCTATTTTCTCGCCTCGGTTTAGAAAACCCTGGTACTTGATGACGGCAAAGCTTCCAGGCTCTGCGACTCGACCGGCGCCAATACTAAGATCCTTGATTTTGATGCCCTTCTTTTGCTTTAGGTTCACTAAGAGAGAGCCTGAGTTAGGATCATGGTGCGCATCAAATAAAGTGAAATCCGCCGTCGACATTCAATAGTTGTCCGGTCATGAAGTCGCTGTCGGACGATGCCAAAAATAAGACGGTGCCGACCAGGTCGTCTTCGATCTGAGAGCGCTTGATGCTGCGTTGCTGCGCGCGAATTTTTTCGTATTCGGGATCGACCTTGCGGCCTTCGGTGACGACGAAGCCCGGGCTGACGGTATTCACAGTAATGTTGAAATCGCCAAGTTCCCGCGCCATCGCACGGGTCATGGTGATGATCGCGCCTTTGGAAGTGACGTAATGGATGTAGTTGGGATTGCCGGTGAGAGCAACGTTGGAAGAGATATTGATGATCTTGCCCTTGTTTTGCTTCCGCATGTAAGGTACCGCGGCTTTGGCGCACAACCATGAGCCCCGGACGTTGACTGCCATCGCCTTGTCGAATTCATCTACCGTCATCTCCCAGAACGGCCCTTTCCATACAGTCATGAAGTAAGCGGCATTATTGATGAGCACATCCACCGTACCGAATTGTTTGACGGTCTCGTCGACCATCGCCTTGACGCTCTTCTCATCCGTCACATCGCACGCCATGCTGATCGCGCTGCCTCCGAGATCGGTTACCGCTTTTACCACATGATCGGCGCTGGCAATGTCCGGCAATGAGACTTTGGCGCCTTCTTTGGCGAAGGCTACTGCATAGGCTTTACCGATCTTTCCACCGCCGCCGGTAATGATCACGGATTTGTCTTTGAAGCGCATTCCAATCTCCTCCCGGAATGATGAAAGATGAAACCGGAAAGCTGAAAAAAATACCTCGCGACTGTTTTCAGATTTCAGCTTTCATAATTCAGCTTCCGTCTTAACCGATAAAGTTCGCGCCGCCATCGACGTTCAGCAACTGTCCGGTCATGAAGTCGCTTTCGGGTGAGGCCAAAAACAGAACGGTTCCTACCAAGTCGTTTTCAACCTGGACCCGCTTCAGAGAGCGATTTGCCACGCGGCTAGCGCTAAACGCGGGCTCGACGTGGCGGCCTTCGGTCTCGACAAAACCCGGAGCCACCGTGTTAACGCAGATATTGTAGTCGCCCAGCTCCCGCGCCATGGCGCGGGTCATGGCGATGATTGCTCCCTTGGAAGTGACATAGTGAATGTAATTCGGACTGCCGTTCAAAGCGGTGCCGGAGGAGATATTGATAATTTTGCCCTTCCCTTGCTTCTTCATATATGGAAATGCCGCCTTGGCGCATAGCCAAGATCCCCGCACATTCACGGCCATGGCCTTGTCGAATTCATCCACCGCCATCTCCCAGAACGGCCCTTTCCATACTGTCATGAAATACGCGGCATTGTTCACCAGAATATCGACCCCGCCAAACTGCTTGGCGGTCTCGTCGATCATTAATTTAACGCTCTTTTCATCGGAAACATCGCAGGCCGAGCTGATCGCGGTGCCACCCATGTCTTGAATCGCTTTGACCACATGATCGGCGCTGGCGATATCCGGCAACGAAACCTTGGCGCCCTCTTTGGCGAACGCCATGGCATAAGCTTTGCCAATCTTGCCACCGCCGCCGGTAACGATCACGGATTTATCTTTGAAACGCATGATCGAGTCCTCCTGTGGAAAATTATGAAGCGGAAAGCTGAAACATTTTAATTTCCAGCTTGCATCACAGCTTTAGGTATCGTTGGCCCTGCCTTAACACTGCCTCCGCGACCTGTCAACGAACCTGCCCTTTCAATTGACTTGAGCCGGCGCCGCACCTATGATCGAAATCAGATAAAGCCG
>JAICEJ010000481.1 GCA_025924215.1 Candidatus Binatia bacterium | reverse complement strand
CCGCCGGGGATCCCATCGAGAAGGTCATCCCCGAACTCGAGCGTTGCGTACAACAATTAGGATTCGTGGGCTGTTTGCTCAACCCTGATCCCTATGAAAACGGCGGCTCGGAAGCGCCCCCGCTGGGCGATCGCTATTGGTACCCGCTTTATGAGAAGCTGTGCGAGTTGAATGTTCCGGCTCATATTCACGGCACTACTTCACGTTCCGATCGCACGCCGTATTCGGTGCATCTGATCAACGAGGAGACCATCGCCGTTTATGGGCTAGTGAATTCAACTGTCTTTAAAGACTTTCCCGGTTTGAAGATCGTCGTCAGTCATGGCGGCGGCGCGATTCCTTATCAGTTAGGGCGATTCGAAGCGCCGACACTGAGGCGCGGCACGGGCGAGCGCTTTTCGACGCGGCTGCGAAATCTTTACTTTGACACTGTTCTATACACCGAGAACGCGCTGGCTCTACTGATCAAGACGTTAGGAGCGGATCGATGCCTGTTCGGAACCGAATGTCCGGGTGTGGGTTCGGCCGTCAATCCAGAGACCGGCCAGTCGATGGACAACGTGCGCGCCATGATCGAGAGCATTGAATGGTTGACGGAAGCGGATCGAAAACAGATTTTTGAAGACAACGCCCGGTCAGTCTTCAATCTGAAGGTCTAACAGGAGACTGAAAAGCTTCATAGGCGTCGTTGCCGCTCGCCGACTCGCTCGAACCCGTGTTCGTGGTCCGTGTTCGTGTTCGTTCGGAATTTTCGATCACGTTTTCACGGACACGAGCACGAGGAGCCGCCTTGCCTCTGAGGTCTTTTTGAGCAGCCTGCAAGCAGAGTTTTTCAGCAAAGTGCTGAAGGAGAAGTGGATATGTTTTCTCGAGAGGAAAATGAATTCCTCACGCGGGTAGCGCCCGGCACTCCCATCGGGAACTTGATGCGCCGTTATTGGATCCCGGCGCTGCTGTCAGAGGAAATTTCATTGCCGGATTGCGCCCCTGTCAGAGTGAGGTTGTTGGGTGAGGACCTGGTCGCCTTTCGCAACAGCAACGGGAAAATAGGTCTTTTGGACGAGCACTGTTCGCATCGTGGCACCTCGCTTTTTTTCGGGCGCAATGAGGCGTGCGGTCTGAGGTGCATTTATCATGGCTGGAAATACGACGTCGAAGGCAATGTCTTGGAGACCCCCGCCGAGCCCGCCGACAGCGATTTCAAAAAAAAGATTCATCACACGGCCTATCCTTGTCATGAAACGGCCGGTATCGTCTTCACCTATATGGGGCCGCCCCAAAAGATGCCCTTGATGCCGGCGTATGAGTGGGTCAGCCTGCCTGCCGATCGCATGCATGTCGTCAAGGCCTATCTGGATTGTAACTACCTCCAAGGGATCGAAGGAGATTTTGATTCATCGCACACGAGCTTTCTTCACTGCAACAATTTGGCGGACCTCGCGCGGCTCAATCGCGACGGCGCTCCGGCGTTGGAAGCAGAAGCGACGGAGTACGGGATGAGGGCGATATCGATTAGAAAACTCTCAGCGGACCAAAGCTATGTCCGGATCAGCCCGTTTATCTTGCCCGCTTTTAGCATCGTTCCCGGTCCCGCCACCGCTAAGTTCGAGGAGCATGATAGCCGCGCGTTTCGCTTCTGGATTCCCCGTGACGATACCAGCACCTGGTTTTATATTTTGACTATGCGCGATGCGCCGTTTTCAGACGATGAGAGAGCGGCGGCGCGGAGTTGGGTGGATTCGAATTACCGGAGAGTTCGTAATGCCGGCAATGACTATTTACAAGATCGGGAGCTTCAAAAGACGCGAAGTTATTCGGGCATCAAGGCGGTTATCCCCGCGGAACAGGATGCCTGCGCGACCGAGAGCATGGGACCCGTTTACGATCGCACCCGTGAGCATCTCGGTTACAGCGACAAGACAATTATCGCCTTGCGTAAGACTCTGCTGCTGGCCGCCAAGTCGGTGCAAGAAGGGCGCAAGCCGCCGCACGTGATCGTAGATGGAAAAGATAATGACTTCTCTCGGCTGCGCGCGGTCAAGGGTGTGTTGCCGGCGAATAGTTCCTGGCGCGAGCTGGCGGAATCGGAAAAGGTGACCGTGTGAGTGACAGATCGACTTTCGCTCGGAGTATTTGTCACTGTTTCACCATGCCGGCGTCATCACCGTATCGCGGCATCGGTTTCATTGCACTTGCAATGGCATTCTTTCTAACCGGCCCCTACCTCGCGTCCGCGCAGACGTCTTCCTCGGCTAGACTGCAAAAAGTCGTGGCTATGGTCGGAGCGCGCAGCGGAGCCTCTTGGCCGCTCTGGTTGGCGAAAGACGGCGGCTATTACCAGAAACACGGCCTCGACGTCGAGCTGGTGTATGCGGTTCACCCGGCGCCCATGGCAGCCGTGATCAGCGGCCAGGCGGTGATGACTTCTACGGGCGCCGACCTCGGCATACTCGCTGCCTTTAGAGACCCATCGTTGACCTTGAACGGGAGCTTCTTGAACAAAGGCAGTTTCGCCATGGTCGCGGCAAAGAATCTGAGTCGGATGGAACAACTTTCCGGCAAAAAAATCGGCATCGGCAGAGTCGGCGACCCTCCTTATTACATGAGCATCAGCCTGCTGGAAAAATTCGGCGTTACGGCCAGGGACGTACAATGGGTTTCAATCGGCGTGGACGCCGCCGCGCGCGCCGCGGCGTTGCAGGGCGGCCAAGTCGATGCGGCTCTCGTTACCGCACCGTCTTATTTTCGGCTGGAAGCCGCCGGATATCCGATTCTCGCGTCGGTGGCGGATTATGAAGATATTTATGTTTCAACCTATTATTTGTTCCGCAAAGAGACGGTTTTAAACAGCCCGAAGATCGCCGAGGCTTTCATCAAAGCCCACAGCGAAGCCATCAAGCGTTTTTACGATGATCAACCTTTCGCGGTTCAGACAATTCTTAAATATGGCGCCGCCCGGGATCAACAGGACGGAAGCAAAGTCTACGAGTTGTTCAACAAGAGCCGCAGTTTCGAACCGGTGCCCTACATTCTCAAGGATTCAGTAAAAGCCGTCGTGGAGCGACAGAGCCAAGCGCAACCGCAAATAAAGCAGTTCGACTTCTCGAAGGTCATCGACAACAGCATCGTCGACCGGCTTGCGAAAGAGGGATTTTTTCAGCAGATCTTCGGATCGTCGATTCGAGAGTTGCAGCAGAAGCGTAAGTCGCAGTCTTTTTAGCTGTTTGTTGGTGGAGGTGAATCATGGGTCGATTTCGCATTCTATCGCACGCGCGCTTGCAAGAGTGGGTCGCCGAAGAGAAAGGCTATTTCAGGCAGGTCGGTTTGGATTATGAATTTCTCGTTAGACCGGCCGCGGGTTGGTCCGCCCATGTCGCTTCTACCGAGTCGGCGCCGCAGGAGGTAAAAAAGGGAGCCTTTGAATCGTATGAAGCCGGCCGAGGGTGCGATGTCAGCGCCGCTTGCCATTGGGCGGTGAATATGGCGGCTTCTGCGGGACACGGCCGCATGTGGGCCCACGCCTACTCCGTCACTCCTTCAGGTATTTTCGTGCCGCCTGATTCTCCTGTCAAAACACCGGCCGATCTAGCCGGAGTCGATGTGACCGTCGGCTATCATTCGGGCAGTCACTTTTCTACCCTGCAGGCGCTTGAGACCTTCCTCAAGCCCGAAGAAATCAAGCTCCACTTTGCCGGTCTGCCGTTAGACCGATTAGCCTTAATGGTCGATCGAAAGGTGGGGGCCGCGAGCCTGTACGGCGCCCCGATGTACGTCCTTGAGCAGCTCGGGTTCAGGAAAATTGTCGACACGACGTTCATGATCGGATTCCTGGTCGCCGCGGAGGTTAAGAACGGCGACGCTGAGCTCTACTTCGAAGCGTTGCGCCTTGCGCAGGTCGCGATCGATCTCGAACCCGAGCTCTACAAGCATTACTTTTTAAACGAGCTGCCGGAGCGCTATCACGCCATGGTCGATGTCCGGACCTTCGGCATCGGTGAGCGGCTGGTGTTCGAGCCCTACACTCGAGAGATGTTTGAGCAAACGCAT
>JAICEJ010000480.1 GCA_025924215.1 Candidatus Binatia bacterium | reverse complement strand
AAGCTCGCCCTTGCAGCCGCGGGGCACGAGGTTTTCTTTGATCGACATAGCCTTCCCGTTGGAGACGAATACCATCTGCTGATACGTAAAGCGGTCGTGGACAGTGAAGCGTTCGTATTCCTCATCAGTCCCCGGTCGGTCGCGCAAGGTTGCTATGCGCTAACTGAACTAAAATATGCGCGGGAAAAATGGCCGGATCCGCGAGGCAAAGTATTGCCAGTTATGGTCGAAAAGACCGAGTATCTCCACATTCCGCCTTATCTGAAGGCAATAAGCGTTCTTGAACCGGAGGGAAATGCGCCGGCGGAAATAGCTGCTGAGATCCAAAAGTGGAGCGCGAAAGGTATTCAAGATGTCGCTAAGATTGGCGGCAAGACACTAAAGAGTAATGCCGTGCGGTTTATTGCCGTATTGGCTGGACCTCGTAATTTCATCAAATCAATCGATCACCAAGCTGATCACGCTTTAATCGATGCCTCTGTGTTCGCGATATTCATCAGTGTTGTTAATCTTATCATCAGTCTTCCAGCGTATCGCCTTGCGAATATCAAAGCGGATACTTTGACGTATGTTTTGATCGATACGATGATTACCTTCGTTTTCTGGTTCTTGTACGGCTCGGTTTATCATCTCTGCGCCAGATTAATCGGAGGACGTGGTACATATCAGAGCAGCATTGTAGCGGTTCTTTATTTGACAGCATTCACCGTGATCTCTGGCATCTTTACTCTCCCTCTGACATTGGCAGCCATTTCCTGGAGCCTAGAGAGTTCGGACGCTCCAGCTCTCAGCGAATGGCAGATCTTAGGCAACCAAATACTTAAATCACCCACAGGTTTGATCTGTACATTACTTATTTCCGCGACCCTCTTATACCGCTGGATATGCACGATTGGAGTATTCATGATTATTCACGAAGTCAGTCGCGCAAGAGCCATTTTTATTTGCCTTCTGGCTGCAAGTCTATCATGGGTAGTTTTACTCACGGTGGAAAAACCTGCTACGGCGCTTTTTTGGCGAGCCTTCTCGAACTGAGTTTAGGCTCCACGTTAATACTGAGATACATGCCTCCCCTCGCGCCGGCGGAAGATGAGCTTCACTCGAGGTCATCAGCCCGACAATCAAATCGTTTTCTCCTACCATTTAATCCTAAGGCATTCTAAGTTCTGCGGTTGCGAGATGATAAGGAACCGCGTGATGTTGTACGGGAGTAGCAACATTGTTTTTATGTTGTCTACAACGATGGTTTCGCGTGGCATCCACAGGGCTCCCGCGAGTACCCCCGTCGTTGCGATAGACACGCCGCGCCACCGGAAGGGCATAAGCGACGCGCCCGCTGTGACCGAGCAATGAGGCATCCTCAATGGGTCTGGTTGTCAGGAACACTGGGGTGTGTCACTTGCAACTATCGAGGAGTCGATCGCTTGGCTCTCAGGTACAGCTAACAAGGCAGGTTGCGGCATGACCATCTTGGGTCTAGACTTCGCGGCAGGGAGTTTCTCAGGGCTCCACGCCTGACAATGCGCGTTATGCGCTTCGTTGGCTGTTACGATGCATAGACCGCGTTTCGTTGGACACCGCGCTGGCGCAGCAGTCTCCTTATGAGCGTGTCCGCATCGGTTACAGCCTCAGAAGAAGGAGATGGGATGAACAGGCAACCAGAAGAGATGAATCGGGACTTGCCAACCGAGATGGCGGACAGCGAAAGCAACCTAGAAAAGCTCCCACATAGCGAGGAACAATTTCGGTTGCTAGTGGAAGGTGTTAAAGATTACGCCATTTACATGCTGAGTCCGAAGGGTATCGTTACCACCTGGAACTCCGGGGCACAACGTATCAAAGGCTATCGAACCGACGAAATCGTCGGAAAGCACTTTTCGTGTTTCTTTACCGCACAAGACCGTGAGGCCGGTAAGCCGAAAAAAATATTAGAAATAGCGGCAGCGGCGGGGACATTTGAAGAAGAAAACTTGCGCGTCCGAAAGAACGGCTCGGTATTTTGGGCCAATATATTGATCACGGCGCTCTACGATAATGGCGGAGAGTTGTATGGATTCGCCAAGGTTGTCCGCGATATTACCGAACGCAAAAAGGCGGAGGAAAAACTTCGGGAGCATGAACGACTAGCCGCCTTGGGAACCACAGCCGCTGTTTTTGCGCATGAGATCGGCAATCCTTTAAATGGTCTTTCAACTTCCCTGCAAATTGTTAGTAAGTTTCTCGCCGGGTCGGCTGATCCAGTGGTCGAAGAAACACTTGAAATGTCGCGTCAAGAACTTCAGCGGCTGACTACATTACTCAACGAGTATCGTTCGTTTGCCAAACCTCAAGGCATAAACACTGAAATGACGGATGTGCGACAACTTTTTCAGGAGGTTCTCGCTCCTGCGATCTCACACTATGAAGATTGTGGCATTAACGTCGAGCTCGAATTTGATGCCAATTTACCACTGATCCCAGTTGATCGAGAGAAGATCAAGCAGGTTATTCTAAATCTCTGCAAGAACGCCGTTGAAGCGATGCCCGAGGGCGGCAGCCTGAGGTGCCGGGGTTACCAGAGCGGCGACCGCATGATCATAGAAGTTGCCGACACCGGCACGGGCATCCCTGACGGGCTCAACGTCTTTCAGCTGTTCAAAACCACCAAGCCCCAAGGTACCGGGTTGGGGCTTCCTATCGTAGAGCAGATTATAAGCGAGCACCACGGAAGCGTGCATCATGTTACTGAGCTTGAAAAAGGCACTGTGTTCATAGTCTCACTTCCGCTAGACGGTACTAAGTAGAAGGCTCTAAGTCGAAGCTACGTTTAGGTCGATGAAGAAGATCTTGATTGTCGAAGATCATCCTGGCATGCGTGAAGCCCTGCGGCTACAAATCCAATCCTGGGGCTTTGCTGCTATCACGGCAAGAAACGGTAAGGAGGGCGTCGAGACGGCGCTTAAGGAAAAGGCCGACCTAATTATGATTGACTTGATGATGCCTGAGATGGATGGCCTACGGATGACGGAAATACTGCGATCAAACCCGGAGACCAAAGAAGTGCCCATTATAGCTGTGACGGCAGCATTTCGGCGACAAGACCGACAAAACTGCATGGGAGTGGGATGCAACGACTACATAGTCAAGCCGTTCAAGCTTCAGGAACTGCACAAAAAAATCAACGCTCTTGTCCAGCAGGGGTGAATAAACACGACTCATGACTGACGGGCATCTTTAAGGTATGACAGTTAGAACTCGGCTACCCTTCGCCGATCACCTTCTGAATTTCCGATAGCAACTCGTTGGGCGAAAACGGCTTCCTCAGGAATGGGACACCCAGTTCCAAGATGTCCGCACGATTATCGAAGTAGTAAGCCGTCATCAGGAGAATAGGAGTGGTTGGATCGCTGGAGACAATGTGCGACGCAAGGGTTAAACCATCCATACCCGGCATTCTAAGATCGGAAAGCACAAGATCGAATCGAGAGTGCCCCAACAGCTCCATAGCTTGAACGCCGTCTTTTGCCCCAGAGACTTCGTAGCCTGCCTGATTCAGGAAGTGACTTACGAGTTTCAGGTTATCCAGTTCATCCTCAACCACCAGAATTTTCTTGCTCATGGCCGACCCCCAAGGAATCGTGCGTAAGAGTTCAGGCCGTTCGGAAGCTCAGTAGAGAGACCGTGAGGCCAGAGGCAGGCTCGAGAACGGGGCGATTGAAGGTTTAGCAAAGCCTCAATAGACGTGTCAATAAATAATTGAGAAAACTTGTTTCGCTAATTCATTAGAAGGACGAACGACACTCCACAAAACGAGCTGCTAGTATTCAAAGCGATCATCGGACTTGCTACCCTACTCCTCGGTCATAAACCAGCCTATAGAACAGAGTCAGCGAAGCAGGTGAGACTCGGAATGAACCGACGTTGCTAGTATGAGTGCATTCAAGTTAAGCGCTTGTGGTTTTCCTCTTGTTATTTTTCGGCGGCAAGCTAAGCTGCGGCGGTGGCAATCGAGGTTTACCTTCAGGACGAGGACTATCAGTGTTTAGTGGAACACGCGGTGGCAAACTCTTCTATACATTCTGCGTTAGCCCGAGCCCTACCGATTT
>JAICEJ010000479.1 GCA_025924215.1 Candidatus Binatia bacterium | reverse complement strand
TAGAAAATCCACTCGCGCCCTGAACCATGCTTTACTTCCGTTGGCAACGCACGAGTGCTGGCAACGCTAGACGGCGGTCGTGGCTCGGCTAGCGCAGGGTGGAAGGGTACTCAATGGATCGAAAGGTGTGAGCTGATCGCACGCGGCTGTCGTCAACGCTCTGACAGCACCGCTTTCACAAAGCCGCTTTGATCAAGCTCTCGGACCAGGCGGCTATCGGAAAAGTCTTCGGGCTTCGCGCCCTTGGCCTTAGGGTTTTGTTTCTCCAGCCCCTGTAGCAAGCTGGCGATGCCGCTGATCGACGGATACGGCGGAATCGCAAAGTTGGATTTCACCACGGCGTTATAACTCTCTTCGAGGATTTCCCGGTCGTCGGTTCTGAAATATTTGGCCATCGCTTTTAGAGCAAAGTTCTTGTCCTTCTGCGCTCGCGCCGCGCCCTCGATGTATGCCCGCAAGAAGCGTCTCACCACATCCTCGTTGGTCTTTAGAAACCGCCGCGTCGTCACCACTCCGTTGATGTGATATTCCGCATCCAGCTTCGACATATCCAAAAGCTCTTTGAGTTTCACTTTGCGCGCTTGCAGGGTCGCGGGAGGAGTGATTGCCGCGGCGTGGACCTTTCCTGCCGCCATCGCGGTTACGGTTTCTGCCGGTCCTCCCGTCTGAACCATAGTTATGTCTCGTTCAGGTTCGATCCCATAGGCACGCAGGGCGAATCTGGAAGCGAGATCGGAAAGTGTTCCAAACCGGGTTGCGCCAAATACCTTTCCTCTCAGATCCTCCATCCTATCGATGCCCGGCCGAGCAAAGATCGAGAACAGAAACTTACGCACGATCGTGGCGATAATCACAGTGTCGGCGCCGGAGAAGTTGGCTTGAATCGAGGCAGCGCCGCCAAGTTGGATAATCGGCAACTCACCTGCGAGCATCGCCTGAAGAGCCAGGGAACTGCCGGGAATGCTGATCGTCTCGGCATCCAAGCCGTGCTTCTCGTAATAGTTTCCCTCCTTGGCAAGCCACATGGTCATCTGCGTCGCCGACGCCGAGCCTCCGCCGAGCCTGATCTTGTCAAGTTTCTTTTCTTGCGCCGGCGCAGCGCAAAATAGAGCAAGGGTGATGAACACGGCGCAAGGCAATATCAGGCGATTAATGTTCATGTGACTCTCCTTCTCGCTGCCAAAATAGAGAGACAGCAGCCTAGGTGTCAAGCGATCCGGGGTGGGCGCTCAAGAGAGGCGCAAAGACTATGAGCGGCGGGTCTGTTTCTGTAAAAGCGCCTTTAAGGTCGCGGCGTTCTTTAGCGCGTGGCCATGCAAATCATTATTGAAATAAACGTAAGCATCCAGTCCGGATTTTAGATAGCCTTCGATTTCTCGGGCGTAAACACCAAGGGTTGCGTCATCGTAGTTGCCGTCGTAGCGGCCGCCGTGAAATCGGATGTAAACCCAATCGGCGGTAACCTCTCGTGGGTGCTCGGGGATCATGTCGTGGATGCACAAAGCGGCGCGATAGCGACGCAGCACCTCATACACTTCGTTTATCAACCAGCGCGGATCGCGAAATTCAACCGTCCACCGATGTCTTCGCGGAGCGGCTGCAAGAAAGTCTGCTAATCGTTCTACGTTGACATCCCATCTTGGCGGCAGCTGGACGAGAATCGGAGCCAAGTGATCTGCAAGGCGCTCGGCACGTTCGGTGAATCTACGGATGGTGTCCTCGGCATTCTTTAGTTTCATTACATGCGAACCGTAGCGGCTAAATTTCAGGGCGAAACAAAATCCGTCCGGAGCGCCGGCCCTCCAGGCATCGAAGTAAGTTTCCGGCGGCAGGCGGTAGAAGGTGTTGTTGAGCTCAACGGTGTCGAACTGCGAGGCATAGTAGGCGAACCATTGCTTGGAAGAAAGATTCTCAGGGTAGAAGATTCCCTTCCAGTGCTTGTAGTGAAAACCGGAGGTGCCTATTCGGTAGTGACCGGAGCGTCTACCCGTCCGGGGTTGCTTTGATGCAAGGTCTGTCATCGGCAGAGTTGCCGTTATCTAGATCGATTTACTGGGGGGGTCAAAATCCCTACAAACAGCGTAACCTCCACAACGACCGAGTCAACCGAGACTCTCATAGACTAACATAGGGATCATGCCGGCGGGTAAACGACTCCTGAGCCGGGACCAAGCGGAATTCCCAGGAGCAGCCAGGCGATCAGCAGGAGGGTCCAGCCGATCGCGAAGCTAACCGAATAAGGCAGCATCAGCGTTAGCAAAGTTCCAAGGCCGATAGTTGGTTGATATTTTTGCGCGAACGCAATGATTAGCGGCATGTAGGGCATGAGAGGCGTGATAATATTGGTAAAGGAATCACCGATTCGATAAGCGCCTTGAGTCATCTCAGGAGAGAACCCGAGAATCATCAGCATCGGCACAAACACAGGTCCGATAACGGCCCACTTGGCCGAGGCGCTGGCGACAAATAGATCGATGGCGGCGCAAACAAAAATAAACAAAACGATCAGAGGGATCCCCGACAAGCCCGAGCCACGCAACAAGTCAGCGCCGCTGACGGCCAGTATCAAGCCAAGATTGGACCAGCCGAAGTAGGCGACAAATTGGCTTGCCGCAAACGCCAACGCGATGTAGCTCCCCATGGTGCCGAGGGTCTCTTCGATCATGCGCGCGACGTCGCGGTTGCTTGTGATCGTTCCTGCCGCCAAACCATACGCGAGCGCCGGCAGCAAGAATCCCACAGCCATTAAAACCACCATACCTTGAAAGAACGGCTCGAGAGTGCCCTTGGCATCGCGCAAGAGTGCGTCCTGCGGCGCTACCAGGAAGAGCAGTATGACGAGCTCGAAAACGAGAGTGATCCCCGCAGCTTTCAAGCCGCGTTTTTCTTGGATCCCCAGGACTGCCGAACCGGGCTCCTCTTGCATTCGATACGGACCTAATCTCGGCTCAATAATCCAGTTGGTTACGATCGCACCGATGCCGGTCAGCAAGAAAGTGGAGCCAATCATCAAGTAGTAATTTGCGCTGGCTGGAACCACGTACTTCGGATCGTAGAGCCTTGCTGCCTCCTGGGTAAGGCCAGCCAGAAGCGGATCGAGCGGCGTGAGAAACAGGTTGGCGCTAAACCCTCCCGATACCCCAGCGAAGGCGGCAGCCAACCCGGCAATGGGATGGCGGC
Source organism: Candidatus Binatia bacterium (assembly GCA_025924215.1). GTDB lineage: Bacteria > Desulfobacterota > Binatia > UBA9968 > UBA9968 > WHTF01. The sequence continues at coordinate 907 of JAICEJ010000479.1, read as the reverse complement.
CGACTTGCGCAAATAGGACCGCTCCAAGTGGTATGAGGATGACGTACCCCGCGTCCACCGCGAGACTGGCGTTGACCCCGGCAAATACCAACGCGGTCGTGATCAGCCAAGACGGCACACTTCGTACAAATCCTTTGAGAGCGGCGGAAAAAAGACCGCTCCGCTCCGCCACGCCGACACCGATCATCGCCACCAGCACCGTGCCTAATGGAGCAAAGCCGGTAAAATTTCCCACAGCCTTGGTGATGATGTTCTGGATTCCCTGGCGATCGAGAAGGTTAACGGCGGCGATCTGCTTACCCGTCAACGGATGAACTACTGCCAATCCAAGAGCATGGGCAAGATATGAAATAATCAGAACTATAAGCGAAAAGAGTATAAATAGATTGAACGGATGCGGCAGCTTGTTACCCCAGCGCTCGATCCTATCGAGCAAGCCTGCAGTAAAGCTTCTCGGACGCAGTTTGGTTACCATCGCCTTTGCCTTTGAATAATACTCTCCGCTTAAATCAGTCAAGTAGATATGCTCTTGGCCGCGCGTTGTCCGGCCCGGACCAGCTCAGCAACCTGAACGAATGTGAGAAGCATCGATCACCGTGTGCGGCGATCAATCGAACAATTCGCGCGTATTGCAGATTTTGCAGGGCAACAGATTCCATCAGGCGCATCGGCTATCAAGTGGCGGCGGTTCACGCCGCTTTCTGCTAAATGGGCGCTTCACATTGAGCAAAGAGCGTTGTTCAGCTTGCCAAAGCTGATTGAAGACCCAGGGGATAAATGTTAGACGGAACACCTATGGCGAAGCACCGAGTAACGGTTGACACGGGAGGAACATTTTCCGACTTTGTCTTTTTTAACGAAGAGACCGGCGAAATCAGTATCACCAAATTGCCGTCAACGCCAAGGG
>JAICEJ010000478.1 GCA_025924215.1 Candidatus Binatia bacterium | reverse complement strand
CGGACCGATGGCGTACGCATAGTCGGCATATTTTACGTGCAAGGACTCGCGATCGGCCTCTGAATAAACCGCAACGGTTTCGATGTCGAGTTCCCGACATGCTCGGGCGATACGAACCGCGATTTCACCACGATTGGCTATCAAAATACGTTTAAACACGGTGAATTAAATTCTTCGCGGATATTCAGCCAAGTCAGCGTACCAGTTTATAGAGGAATATTTCCATGCTTTTTGGGCGGGTTGTAGTCTTGTTTATTTTTCAACATTTCAAGCGAGCGAATCAGCGTAGGCCGGGTGTCCTCGGGATAAATGACTGAATCGATGTAGCCGAACTCCGCAGCCTTAAATGGATTGGCGAAGGTGTTACGGTATTCTTGCGTCATTTGATCGCGCGCTTTGCCTGAGTCCTGCGCCTGTTGAAGCGCTTCACGAAAAACGATGTTGATGGCACCTTCGGGACCCATGACCGCGATTTCAGCGGTCGGATAAGCTAAATTGATGTCGCCACCGAGGTGCTTGCTCGACATGACGATGTAACCGCCGCCGTACGCTTTGCGCGTGACGATGGTAATCTTGGGGATGGTAGCTTCAGCATATGCGTAGAGCAGTTTCGCGCCGTGACGGATGATGCCATCAAATTCTTGAGAAGTGCCCGGCAAAAAGCCCGGTACGTCAACGAAAGTTATCACGGGAATATTGAAGCTGTCGCAAAATCGGATGAATCGCGCGCCTTTGACCGAAGCGTTAATGTCCAGACACCCGGCTAATGCCGCCGGTTGATTGGCGACAACACCAACAGGACGACCGCCTAGACGAGCAAACCCGATGAGCAGATTCGGCGCGAAATCTCGCTGCACTTCGTAAAAATAACCTTCGTCGATTACGGCGCCGATCAGATCTTTCATGTCATAAGGACGATTGGGATTGTCCGGAACCAAATCGCGCAGCTTTTTGTCTCGCCGCAACGGATCATCATTCGTCGGATGAAAGGGAGGATCTTCTTGATTGTTACTGGGCAGAAATGCGATTAGCTCGCGGATCATCAGCAAGCATTCTTTCTCACCGTTCGCGGTAAAATGAGCCACGCCACTCTTGGCGCCGTGGGTTTCGGCGCCGCCCAATTCATCTTTAGTAACTTCTTCGTGAGTGACCGTTTTGATAACATCAGGCCCTGTGATGAACATGTAGCTGTTGGTTTTCACCATGTAGACGAAATCGGTAATCGCCGGAGAATAAACCGCTCCTCCGGCGCAAGGCCCCATTATGGCTGAGATCTGCGGGATCACGCCGGATGCCTTCACGTTACGCAAAAAAATCTCCCCGTAACCCGCAAGGCTAAGCACGCCTTCCTGGATACGCGCGCCGCCCGAATCGTTGATGCCGATAATGGGCGCGCCGTTTTTGATCGCCAGGTCCATTACCTTGCAGATTTTTTCCGCTACGACACCGCTGAGACTACCGCCAAATACGGTGAAATCCTGTGAATAAACGTAAACCAGCCGGCCATCGATGGCGCCATAGCCGGTAACCACAGCGTCGCCGAGAAATTTCTGCTCCTGCATTTGGAAATCAGTGCAGCCGTGTGTACGCAAACGATCCAGTTCAACGAAGCTACTGGGATCGAGAAGAATGTCGAGCCGTTCACGCGCTAGAAGTTTTCCCTGTTCATGCTGGCGGCGGGCCCGTTGTTCTCCTCCGCCAGCCTCGGCCTTTTGATTTAACTCACGAAGTCTCTCGAAATTGTTGATGGTCATGTAGAAACGTTCCTTAGCCGCGCAAAGTCAGCGGGTGGCGGGGTTCACGAGTTGGAGCATAATAGCAAAAGCGCCTAGTGTGTCAACAGAATTTGGCTCTAGAACGCCTGTCTTCATTGAAGTTACATCGTGAACTTGTTACCGTATGGTTCTTCCGAATAAGAATTCGCCTGACACTGGAGAAAATGCTTCAAATCAAATTCAACCGGTCCCACAATCAACTCGCTGCATCCTCGAATACTGCCAATCGATCATTGAAAGCAGATGATGCGTTGCTTCTTGTCGCCGCCAGTGAAGGCGACTCGAACATGCTCTATGCTGTGGGATTCTTTGTCCCTGATCCATTCATTTTTTTTCAGCACAAAAAAAAGAAGTACGTGGTGATGAGCGATCTCGAGCTTGATCGCGCAAAGCGACAGGCTACGGTGGACCAGGTGCTTTCGCTCTCCGGTTACCAGCGAAAGCTGAGGAAGGCGGGCAGCCCTGCGACAATGATCGGCATTCTCGAACTGCTGTTTCGCGAGCGCGGCATACGATCCCTGAGGGTGCCGGCGAACTTTTCAGCGCTTTTGGCCGACCAGTTACGAGCCAAAGGCTTCAATTTGGAAGTTATGCCTGATCCCTTTTTTCCTGAGCGTGAAATCAAACGCGCGCAGGAAGTGCGGCACATAACTGAATCGCTGCGTGTGGCCAAATTGGGACTCAATGCCGGCATCAGGATGCTCAAAAGGACAGAATCGCGACCCGACGGGTATTTATATCTAAACGGCTCGAAGCTCACATCCGAAACACTGAAAACCGCCGTGAATACCACGATCATGGCTCAAGGATGGCTGCCCAGCCACACGATCATCTCATCCGGTAATCAGTGCGTCGATCCTCATCATGAAGGAACCGGTCCGATCAAGGCGAACACCTCGATCATCTTCGATATCTTTCCCCGCTCGCAAAAGAACGGTTATTTCGGAGATCTCAGCCGGACGGTGGTGCGTGGACGAGCATCGGATAAGCTCAAGAAAATTTACTCAACTGTGCAAGCCGGACAAAAGATCGGCTTTGACCTGATTCGCGATGGACTTAATGGCAGAGAGGTACATCAAAAGATACTCGATCTTTTTGCCCGTGAAGGTTTTCCCACCGGACAAATCAAAGGTCGCATGCAGGGATTCTTCCATGGCACAGGACACGGACTCGGTCTGGATATCCATGAGGCGCCTCGAATCGCGCCAGTCGATGCCACGCTCAAGAGCGGGCATGTGGTAACGGTAGAACCCGGACTTTATTACCTCGGTATTGGCGGCGTACGACTGGAAGATGTAGTGCTGGTCACCGACAAGGGCAATAAGAATCTCACCGACTGTCCTCAGTTTCTGGAAATTTAAATCGGACTCTTGCGAGCCACCAGGTTCTGCGCGAACTGCCCGATCTATAATCAGGATTGAATAATGGAAGAAGCAAAGCAGATTGCCGAATGGCTTGACGCGCTCGACCGGCCCAACAAGCAGATGCTTCGCGCCGCGGTGGACGGTTTAATCGCGGCGTTGCCGAACTCACCGGAAACGGGCAAGAATCTACAGGACCTGCTGCGCGATTCACAGCGAAGAAATCGCTGGCCTATCGCCTACATCCTCGCCCACTTGCCTGAACCACCTGCCGAATCGTTGGAAATCCTGCTCGATGCTCTCGACAATCCTGACCCGGACGTGCGCTGGGCCGTTATCTTGTTATTGGCGCGGTTAACGGAGTCCCAATCTACAGTGATACAGCTAACCAGCTCGCTGTTTGCCACCGGCACGGTGACCCAACGGCGCATGGTCATTTATTATTTGAAAGAGTTAAAACGGCAGAACGAAGCGGTTCGCCAGGCGCTGTTGTCCGCGCTCAATGATTCTGATCCCACTGTTAGAGTTGCTGCAGTGATCAGCTTGAAAGAACAGGATGTAGATTCGGACGGTAAAACAACTTTATTAGACTTGCTGATGCGCGATCCTGATATTCGGGTACAGCATGCGGCGGCGATCACGCTGGCAAGCTTAGGGTCACCGTCTGAAGACTTTTTAGCGGCTCTGGATCATGCCACGAAAACTGGGCAGGGGCCGTTGAAGAAGGCTGCTCTAGCGGCACAGCGTATCCTTCAGGAAAAAAGAGAGGTCCGTCCCATACGGCGACTGACGTCACCGGTGAAACGGACCCCGAGTTAACTTCGGTAGACTGAGGGGGATTGCTAGGCTTCAAGCTAGAATCCCCGTCAAAGATCCACTTGAAGCCTAAGTCTCAGTCACCTCGCAGACAAAACAATTATCATCAATCATGTCTGGACCACCTCCTTTCCCTGCT
>JAICEJ010000477.1 GCA_025924215.1 Candidatus Binatia bacterium | reverse complement strand
TCCAGCGGCTCGCCGATCGGAAACCCTTCGCGCTTGGCGATGTGGGTGAAATGTTCCGAGACAGGTTTTAACAGCTCTTCATCGATGAGCGTCTGATAACCCAGCGCGCGGAGATTTTTGGCGACATTGAAGAGCGAAGGGTTCGATGACCCGTCGGACAACGGCGGCAAGGCTGTATTGACGATCTTGATGCCGAGCTTGACCGCTTCCACGCAGCAGATCGGTCCTAATCCGGTGGTGCAGTGCGTGTGCAACTCGACGGGAATGCCATCGGCATTCTCAAAAATAATCGGCACCAGAGTTTTTACCCGTTCGGGGGTGAGCAAGCCGCCGGGATCTTTTAGGCACAGCCGGTTTACTTTGAGCGAAGCCGCGTCTCGGGTTCGTTGCGCGAAATACGGATCCGTGTGCTTGGGCGAAACCGAATAGATCAGATTGAGAACCGGGTTGATACCGACATCGCGCGCGACTTCAGTTTTCCAGCGCCATCCTTCCAGCTCGTTCCACTCTTCGGAAATCCGTGCCTCGCGAATACCGTTAGCGGCCATGCGTTCCATGAACAGCCGGTACATCGACTTGGGAGTAATGTCGAAGGCGCTAAACCGCCCCGCGTTCAAGCGCAGCGGCGTGCGGGTAATCCGCTGGCTCATCAACTTGACCCGAGCCCAGGGATCTTCTTTGAGCTCGCGCACGCATTTCTTCAAATGGGAACTGGAGATCAATTCGATGGCGTCGAAGCCGGCCCGGTCCATGCGCTCTGCCACAGGCAGCATCATGCCCGTGGTCATGTTTTCCGCCCACAGGCTCTGATGGCCGTCGCGGATGGTGGTATCGACGAATTTGATGCCGTCGTTAGTGGTCATCGCCGTATGAAATGGAGTAATGGAGCGATGGAATGCTTATTTGGATTACCCGAACCCCAGAACTCCAATCCTTCAGTACTCCATCGCTCCAATCTGTTCTAAAGAGTGAGACCGAAGAACTTCACCGCGTTGTCGAGCATAATCTTCTTGCGCACCTCGGGTTTCATGTTGACCTGCTGGAATTCTTCCAACCAGCGTTCGACGCCGATGGCCGGCCAATCTGAGCCGAACATCGCCTTGTCCTGAAGCAGGGTATTGATGTTATGCAGCAGCTCGGCAGGGAAATACTTGGGCGCCCAGCCGGATAGGTCGATGAAATAATTGGCTTTGTGGCGCGCGATGGCTAAGCTCTCCGCCGTCCAGGGCCAGGTCGGGTGGGCGCTGATGATCTTCAACTCCGGAAAATCAGCGGCCACTTCGTCCAGATAAATCGGCTGGCTGTATTTCAATTTAATGCCCATGCCGCCCGGCGTGCCGGCTCCCGCCGCCGCCATGCCGCCGTGAAACAGAATCGGCATGTTGAGCTTGGCGCATTCCTCCCAGAGCGGATAAAAGCGAACGTCGTTGGCAAAAAAGTGTTGCCGCGCCGGATTGAGCTCGCCCATCCCGTGCAAACCCAGATCTTTACAGCGACGAATTTCATCCAATGCGAGCTTGCCGGTCCAGGGATCGATGGCGCCGAAGGCGAGGAACACGTCAGGATGTTTCTTGACGGCGCTGGCAACATGATCGTTGGGCACCGGGGTTAAACCGGTGACGGTCTCGTCTCGCGTGTTCATCAGAACCGCCATCATTTTGCGCGCCCGATATTGATCCGCCAACTCGTCGATGGAAACCGGCGGTCGTTCACGGCCGAAGTATTTCGCCATTTGCGCGGTGCGCGAGCCTTTCGCTTTTTGTGTGGTTTCATCGGAAAGATGAATGTGAACGTCGATAGCGACGATGTCTTTAGCCATAATCTCAAATCCTCCTTGTTTGTCTCAACAGCCGGTTAAAATTGAATACATTTCTTATTGCACTGCTGGAAACTTAGTTCAAGGCGGACCACAAGGATGAGCTCGATATTTCAAGTTGGATGTTGAGAGAGCGCAATCTTCGCTCCAAATGCACGAACCGGTGATGTTGAACTCTGAACCTGGAACGGCGAGCGGTAGTCCGGCGCTTACGCGCGTTTCTCGAGCGTCATCGAGAACGCGGGTGTTTGCACTTGTATCTGGCGGCTGCCGGTGCGCTTGGCCAATTCCTGAAGCAGGTTGACCAGGGGCTGCTCGGAATTTAAATATTCCAAGGGTCGCGGATTGGCGCGCATGGCATCGATGTCCTCTTTGCCGAGGATCCAGCGCAGCAGCAGTTCTTCATCCGAGACGCCCGCTGCATCGAGTCTTTTGCGCATCTCTTCGGCACTCGGATCGTCCGGCTGCCAGCGCGCCCACTCTTTGGCGCGCGGCCGATCAAGAATCTTGGCCTTGACGTTCGGATCCATATCGCGGGCGCCTTCAGCGCCGGCATGACCGAGGGCGAACTTGATTACCTGGTCAGTAACTTCTTTGTAGCGCTCGCCGACGATGACATTGATTGCCGCTTGGCTGCCGACGAATTGCGACAGCGGCGTGACCATGATCGGATAGCCAAATTCGGCGCGAACTCGAATTGATTCCTCGAGAGCTTCCGGGAAGCGATGTTCCAGTCCGACTTTGCGCAACTGATGACGCAGGTTGGAAAGCATCCCTCCCGGCACCTGATGCTGGTACTGGGTATAGTCGTATTCCACCGGCGCGCCGATGGTGAAGCCTTCTCGTTTAGCAATGGCGGTGAAATGTTTCGATACCGGTTTTAGAACTTCTTCGTCGATGGCTGTGACATAACCCAGCGCCCGGGCGTTCTTGGCGACGTTGAACAGCGAAGGATTGGAAGAGTCGTCGGCCAGCGGCGGCAGCGCCGTGTTGATGGACCGAATACCGAGCTTCATGCCTTCGATGCAGCACAGCGGGCCCAATCCGGTCGTGCAGTGCGTGTGCAGCTCGATGGGAATGCCATTGGCGTTCTTGAACAGAATCGGCACCAGCGTTTGCATGCGCTCCGGAGTCAACAGCCCGCCGGGATCTTTGAGACACAGGCGATACGGTTTGAGCGAAGCGGCTTGCCGCGTCCGCTCGGCGAAATATTCATCGCTGTGCTTGGGCGAAACCGAATAGATCAAGTTTAAAATAGTCTTCATGCCCACTGCATGGCAGACGCCCACTCTGAACTTCCAGCCTTCATAGTCGTTCCATTCATCCGAAATACGCGCTTCGCGAATGCCGTTGGCAAACATCCGCTCGATGAACAGCCAGTACATCGAAGGCGGATTGTATTCAAAGGTGTTGACCCGACCGGCGATGACCCGCAGTGGCGTTTGGGTAATCTCTTTGGCCATCAGTCTGACCCGCTCCCAGGGATCTTCCTTGAGTTCGCGCACGGTTTTCTTCAGGTGCGAGCCGGAGATCAGCTCGATTCCTTCAAATCCGGCCCGGTCCAAACTCTTGGCAATCGGCAGCATCATGCCCGTGGTCATATTTTCCGCCCACAGGCTCTGATGGCCGTCGCGAATCGTGGTGTCGACAAAGTAAATCGTGTCCATGGTATTCCTCGGAGAATCTTAAATTTCAAATGGCATATCGCAGTTGAATCTCAGACCGCAAATCACGCGAACAGAACACTATAGATTGAGTCGGCTTGCGGGTTGTGTGTCGCTTCTGGGCTTCAGTTAGGTTGATGCGATCAAGCTCTGCAAAAAAGCGTGGCCGCTACATACCTTGCCTTCTCATCCAGGTGTCGCTGTCCCTGGAATTTCCGAATTCTAAACTCTCGATTCAGCCATACAGTATGCCACTGGAAACCCTTTCATGAATGACGAATCATATTGAGTAGCCGACTCTAAATCAACGGCAAGCCGAACAGCTTAAAATGTTGCCGGCGAATCAATCCGTTCCGACGCGTATCAACCGATCTTTAGTGCACTGTAATAGCCTTCAGCAAAGCTCGATTGCCGCTATAATCTTGGTTATCGGTCCTTCTCGTCTCGAGCGTGAACGAAACCCGGTGGATGCGTTGCTTCGACAGCGGTGAACGGCTCGAGAATGCGATAGCTATGCTTGGCGCCGCGCGGAACCACCCAGGAGTCTCCGGGTTCCAGCAGCACAAGCTGTGGGCCCAGGTGCAGCTCGGCCCGTCCTTTGATGACATAACCGACC
>JAICEJ010000476.1 GCA_025924215.1 Candidatus Binatia bacterium | reverse complement strand
CGGCATGTAGCGATAGCTAGGTAATGCGTCGGCGCCCATTGCCGCTAGTTGAGCTACGAATTCGTCTTCGAAGTTACGCCGAACGCTGACATCCCCGGTCGGGCCTCCGATCATCAGTCGCTGGAAAGAGCCCGAAGTCTGCGCCGGATTACGCCATTCACTGACGATTGGGGTAGCGGTCGAACAAGCGTTGAGAGCAAGGGTGATGAAAAGAATTCCCACAATGCCTAAGGGCAACGTCTGCTTCATGGCCCATCATGGCACCAAATCAACGGTTGTTTAAGAACCTCCCTGAAAGTTCCGGTCGCGGATTTTCAGCAAGCACACGTGCCAGTGGGTAGACGATTCACTCATGCGTGAGAGAATGGCGGGAGAAGAGGTCTCGGCATTCAGCTCGCTCGGACATTCCCTTGGTGAAAACGATCCACTGAAATTATAGGCATCCATCGGTGATGTCATAAGAAAAACTAATGCTAGTCATCAAAAAACAGTATTGGACAACCTCTTGGGGACTCAGATACGAGATGATCTCACATCGACATCTTTGCGGACTGCTGTCTTTATCGGACTTGCTATCGAGCTGTCGAGAGTCGGCTCGCACGCGGCTGAGAAAGCGGGTTTCAGTATCCGCGTCGGGCTCTACGTCACCAATAACCCGCAAAGGAGATCGTTATGAAAGCTTGGCGATGGATATACGTTGCCATCCTTGTGCTCTCGCTGGATGTCGGGTTGGGCGTCGCCGCAGAGGACAGGCACGACACTAAGAATGCGAAGATCGCGCCACGATTGAAGGTGGACCCGTCATGGCCCAAGCCTTTGCCGGACAACTGGGTTATCGGACAGATTGGCGGAATCGCGGTCGATTCGCGTGACCACGTCTGGGTTCTGCAGCGGCCGCGCTCCGTGCCCGAACGTTATCTCGGCCCGACGCTGACCCCGCCGCGCTCGACGTGCTGCTTTGCGGCGCCCTCGGTGATTGAGTTCGATTCCAAAGGCGAGGTGGTCCAGGCGTGGGGAGGCCCCTCAGATCCCGGGTTTCTGGAATCACGCTGCACGCCCACGATCGGATGTGACTGGCCGCAAACCGAGCACGGCATCTTCGTCTCCGATGATGGCCACGTCTATATCGGCGGCAACGGCGGACCGGACCACCAGGTGATCAAGTTCACCGGCGACGGCACGTTCGTGATGCAGATCGGCATCGCCGGTATGCGGGGCAGCAGCAACCCGGTACAGTTTGCGCCGAATGGGACACCGCTTCTCGGCCGTCCGGCCGAGATGGACCTCGACCGCACGGCCAACGAGCTCTACATTGCCGACGGATACCAGAATAGACGCATCATCGTGGTCGACGCGACCACTGGGCAGTACAAGCGCCACTGGGGCGCCTACGGCAACGTGCCGAGCGACGACGATCCGGGGCCGTATGACCCCAACGCACCGCTCGCTCAGCAGTTCCGCACGCCAGTTCACTGTGTGGCAGTGGCGAGCGATGGTCTGGTATACGTCTGCGATCGCGTCAACAACCGGATTCAGGTGTTTCAGAAGAACGGGATTTTCGTCACGGAATTCTTCACTGACCGCAACACCCGCGGCAACGGCTCGGCATACAACGCAGCGTTGTCTCCCGATAGAAAGCAGACGTATCTCTTCAATGCCGACGGCGAGAACCAGCATATCTGGACGTTTTTGCGGCGCACGGGCGAAGCGCTGACAAAGACGGGCCGTGGCGGCAGATTCCCCGGACACTTCGCCGCGGTGCACAGCCTCGCCGTGGATTCTAAGGGCAACGTCTACACTGGAGAGGTGGATGCAGGGATGAGGCTGCAGAAGTTCAGCAATCTCGGCCTGCGCGCGATCAGATCCGACGGCCGCAGCGATGATGACGAATGAAAAGATGCAGCGAAGCTTGCATGAGATCTTGCCCTCCCACTTTTGGAAGAGGTCTGGTGAGGCGGGAAGTCTGGCCTTGACATGATGCGGAGCGGCATGCGTCAAGTTGCTACGGATTAGATGGTTTGAGTCGGGGCTCGTCCACCCTGACCTGCAGCACTTAACGTGTTCGATGCCGCCCCGCATGCATTTGTGATATCAACCTTTCCCTTTGTCGGTGTACGAGTTCGCTTCTGAATCGTTGCCCTGACCGGGCGAGTTACTTACCGTAAAGCCCGGCTACGACGGTTGGATTCTATTCGTTGATCTGCCGCCGGGTCACGGCACGATTGGACACGCCCGCGCAAGACATTGACCCCACCGAAGCCGCCTTCGCAAAGAACCTTGAAGTCGACGCCCGACAGTGGCTTTACTCCTTGTATGTGATCACAGTATGTGATCAGAGAAAAAACTCACAGCTAGGAGGTAATATGACGAAATTTAATGCGCGGCGATGTTTTCTGCTCGTAGCGCTAATCGGTATTACTTCAATCGCTGGTTTCTCTGGGCGGGCAGGCGCCCAGGTAAAAACCCGGCTTTCAATCGCCACCGGCGGAACCGGCGGCGTCTATTATCCGCTGGGCGGCGGCCTTGCCGCGCTGATCTCGAAGCATATTCCCGGGGTGGAGGCCACGGCGGAAGTGACCACCGCCTCCGTCGACAACATGAAGCTTCTGCATGCCGATAGAGTCGCCCTCGCGTTTACATTGCCCGATAGCGCTCTGGAGGCTTATCAAGGAAAATTGAAGGGTCTGAAAGAAAAAGTCGCGGTTCGTTCCATTGCCGCCATCTACTCCAACTACATGCACATTGTCGCGCTCGACGGCATCGGGATTAAAACCGTGGCGGATCTCAAAGGGAAGCGAGTCTCCACCGGCGCTCCTGGTTCCGGCACGGAAATAAAGGGGCTGCGGGTTCTGGAGGCTTATGGAATCAGTCCCAAGGATCTAAGAAGTCAGGACCGCTTGGGCGCCGCCGAGTCCGCCGGCGCACTGAAGGATCGAAAAATCGACGCGTTTATCTGGGATGGTGGTCTGCCAACCGCGGCCGTTCTTGATCTGGGCGCCACACCGGGAATCAAGATTCGCCTGATTCCACACGGTGATGCGGTCCCGAAGATGGTGGCCAAATACGGCCCTCTATATTTTGTCGGCAACATTCCCAAAGCCATGTACGGAGGCATGGATGCCGACGTTCCTGTTGCAGCCGTGACCAATTTGCTCGCAGCCCACGAGCGTTTCGACGAACCGGCGGTTTATCAGATCACCAAGCTGCTGCATGAGCATACGGCGGAGCTCGTGGCGGTTCACCCGGCCGCCAAGGAAATCACGCTGAAGAACGCAGTCACGGGGTCACCCATCCCGTTTCACCCCGGCGCTCTCCGTTATTATAAGGAAAAAGGCGTTAAAGTTCCGGATGCCAAGTGATGTTTTCTGGCTCGCGAAGAATAGCAGGATTTTTTTCTCTGTTGTTCGGATGTTTTCCGGTTACGGGAGTAGGAGCAGAACCAATCTGCTTGAACGTGCAGATGGCCGATGCAACTGCGCATCACCCGATCGGCATGGGCGACAAACTTTACATAGTTTTTCCTCATTCCATTTACGGCTCCCAAGTCCAAGAACATTTCCGCATCACCTCGCAAGGATTCCAACTGTTCGAGCTTCGCTATGCCGAGCCACGCCTGGTGGAATTTTATGGTCATGAGTCGGCTGCGAACGAAGACAGCGGATGGGTCGTGCGCAAGCGCGCACCTAAGTTAGAGATCCTCGACCTTCGCGTGAGTCCGGGGTCTTGGATCAATGTGATCTTCGGCACTGGAAAGCTGACAGTAAGACATGATTCGTTGACCGACGGCCGCGCTCGACTGGCGTTAAGCGCCTGCCCAAGGAGCAATCATGGCAGATGAAATCATCGATTCCTCGCGTATCGAAGCGGCAAAGGAAATCGCCGAGCAAGAAGAAGGACCGCGCCGGAGATTGTCCGGTCCCGTGTCTTGGCTCGCGTCCAGCCTTGCGGTCGCCATGTCGTTGGTCTTCATCTACTGGGCATGGGCCACCGTCACCACGCAGATTCTGCGTCTCGTTTTTCTCGCCTTCACGCTCGTTCTGAGCTTTGTTCTCTATCCTCCCACTCGAAAAGGTCGGCATGGGGGCGTGTCTTGGTTTGACTGG
>JAICEJ010000475.1 GCA_025924215.1 Candidatus Binatia bacterium | reverse complement strand
TGGGCGCGCGCCTGAGCGGACTGCAAACCGGCCGAATCCATGGCGCCATCATCGCCGGCGTACAGACGCTAAGCGCCACCAGAATGGGATTTAAGCAGCTCATCGATTATTCGAAACTGCCCCTGGAGATTTCCGGATCGGGTATTCTTATACGACGAGCCTATGTCAACAAAAACTCCGAAACCACGCTCAAGTTTCTGAGAGGGTGGATCGAAGGAATCTATTTGTTAAAAGCCAAGCCGGAGTTCAGTCTCGGTGTGTTGAAAAAATATGTAGCAACTCAGGATAGCGAGGTTCTAAATGCTATTTATACTCACTATAAAGAAAAGCTCGCGACCAAGCCGGCTCCGCAAGCGCGCGTCGTGAAATCGATGCTTTATTTACTGTCGCGCACTGGTTCGGAACTTGCCACTAACTCCAGTCTGGAGGGATTTATCGAAGCGCGTTTCATCAACGAGCTTGAAGCTGCCGGATTTTTTGAAGAGATGAATCGACAACACAGTAAGTAAGTTCGGGCCGCTGCCGCCGTCAGCTTACACACCATTCCGCCCAGCATTCAAGTAAATCTTCGAATTATGCTTATAAATAGTTGTTTCGTGTGTTTTAACGTGCGGATTGTTGCAAAATCTGCGAACAAATTCTTTATTCTAATCAGGGTATGTTTTTGCTATCCCGCTCCGTGCTAGATTGAAACTGAGCGCACTTCTAGCAATGCTCGTTTCGTACGGACTCGTAGTTCTACATCCTTGAGGGCTGGCATTATGTACCAAGACTACTTTGGCCTGAGCGACCTTCCATTCCGCGTTACGCCGGAGCCGCAATTTCTTTTCAGCAATCCCGCGCATCGAAATGCCTATGCCGCATTGCGTGAGGGCATCAACTCGCGCCGCGGTCTGATCGTGATTACTGGAGAAATCGGCACCGGAAAAACCACTCTGCTGAACACCTTCCTGCAAAGTAATTTGGATCCGGCGTTGCAGAGTGCGGTGATCTTAAACCCCGGTTTCAGTTTTGCCGAGCTGCTTCGCTGCGCCTTGCGTGATCTCGGGGTACTCTCGTCAGCAGATAGCGAGGCCGAGTTGCTGGAGCGATTTAATAACTACGCGGCGCAAACGGCGCGGAGCAGCAATCTAGCCGTTTTTCTCGATGAAGCACAGACGATTAGCCTCGATGTCCTCAACGAATTGCTGCGGCTATCTAATCTCGACAGTGATGACAAAAAGCTGGTCCAAGTTATTCTGATCGGGCAACCGGAGCTCGAGCAAAAGCTCAACCACCCAGAACTCGCCAAACTGAAGCGGCGCGTTTCAGTGCACCAGACTCTTGCGCCGCTGACTCCGGACGAAGTCGGCCGCTACATTGACTTCAGGCTGCGCCAAGCCGGATATCAAGGCAAACAATTGTTTGATCAACGTGCAGTTAAGAGAATAGTTCTTTACTCCGGCGGTATTCCTCGGCTCATCAATATCATTTGTGATAATGCTCTGCTTATCGCACTGGGCACTTCTAAAAAGAGAGTTTCAGCCGCTATCGTTGATGAAGTCGCTGAAGATCTGCACGTTCAAACACGGCCGGCACAGATTACATCTCGCATAGCAGGCCAGAAGCCGTCTCAGAGTGATGCGACTACGCTGTCAAGTGATACAAATCTCTTCAGGCCAGAGTTGTTGGGCCGGCGCTACGCAAGCAGGACCCTGGCCGCGGGTTTTGGAATTCTATTGGTCTTTGGTCTGTTAACCGGCGTTAGCTCGCTGCTATATGATCAAGGCAAGAATCTGGTCTCAAGGATTAGCGCCGGCGCCGGAAATCTCTTCAGCGCCGATGCGAACAACCCCGTTCTGGTCCAATCAAGACCGCAAGAGGGTCGCGATAATCCTGAAGATGGTTGGGCTAATTTCGGTCAGTTGAAGATGGAAGTAAGCCGCATTCTGATGAAGAGCAAGGAGAGAGCTCCTGATTCATCAGGTACCAGGTTCCCTACGGAACGGCCAAAATATCCTGACGACCCTCAAACAACCGCGATTCCCCCAATTCGGAGTGTTGAGGATAAAATAGCGCCGGATACGCCTAAAAAGAGCGTTGCGCCCGACGACGCTATCGTAGCCGCGGGGAGGTATGAGCATACAGATCGCCGGCCTGTACAAGCTCAGCCGGATCCTCAAGTGCAAAGAGCGAGAGGTCCGCAGTACTGGCCGAACCAACCAACCAGAGCAAAACCACCGAGAGCTGATCGAGAGCAACGCTTTTTTCAAGGCGTGTTCGAAGTCACGGCAGACTCCGTGATATTTGATGAACCTCGAACGGAGTCGGCTCTACTGAAAACACTGAGACCCGGAAGTCAGGTGCGGGTGGAACAGAAGCGGGGTAATTTTCTTTTGGTACGTTCGCTGAAGGATCCGGAGATGTCGGGGTACGTGCACTTAGATCATGCGTACTTCAGGCGAATACGGCCGGAGAGCACTCAGGCCAGGGCTACGCAGCCATAATATTCACAATCTACACCTGCGTGGTCGACACCAATGTTTACGATGATTTGCTATTCTTGAGCGGAGAGATTCACTAAACGCTAGACAGGTCGTACAATTCGTTATGTGAAGCCCGAGCGCCGGCCCAAGTTAGCTTTCGATGCCGCAGGCCAGCCGCTCTAGCCCATCTTTCATTCCGTCTTTGTCGATAACATGACTTACATCAGCCGTCGGCTATCATCGAATTGAACCGCTGACAAAACTCCCCGATGGCGCCATGATGGGCGAAGCTTGCGTATTCATCGAGCATGGTTGGTTCGCGGTTGATGATTGCCAGAACCGCGCCGTTGTGTCGGGCGATAACTGGAAAAGAAGCCGCCGGCTGTACTTGCAACGAAGAGCCCATGACGATAAAGATGCGCGCCCGCTCGGTCCATTCCTGAGCCTGGCGCATGGCTCGTTCCGGCATCGCTTGGCCGAATGAGATCGTCGCGGATTTCAGAATGCCGCCGCAGTCATCACATCTTGGCGAGGAGAAGTTGCCGGTCAAACGTTCCATGATGATGACCGGATCATAAGACTTACTGCACTCCAGACAGCGGATAGTCCGGTTGCTGCCGTGCAATTCGACGATTTTGTCTTCGGGCAGTCCGGATTGACTGTGCAGGCCGTCAACATTCTGCGTGATTAGCCCGATGAGCTTACCTTTTTCGTTTAGCGATTGAACGAAGTAGTGGCCGATGTTGGGCCTGGCATTTTGGTCAAGCGCGTACGTTTCCAAGCGCCGCTTCCAGGCCTCGATGCGGGATTCCTCGCTGCTGATGAACTCTTGAAAACTCACCGGCCGATAACGGCTCCAGATCCCGCCTGGACTACGGAAGTCGGGAATACCGGACTCGGTGCTAATCCCGGCGCCAGTGAACACAACGATCTCTCGGCTCTCTCTGATTGCTCCAGCGAATTCTTCCAGGTTCATCATAAAAATTTATAGAACAACCGACGCGCGAAAAACAACCGCGTTCAAACCAATTTTCTCGTCGGTTGGGGCAAATTGAGCAGCATGGCCAGGACACCGCCGCAGGTAATCAGGCTTCCTGCGACGACGAATCCCATGGCAAACAAACCGGCATCGCCCATCATACCGATAAATGTCGGGATCGCGCCGCCGCCCACCATAAACCCGAACGGCACGGTAAAAGCGACCGCCAGGTTCCGAGCATTGGGTCCGGTGATCAGCGCCAATGCCGCGAATGCCGCCGGAAAAAACCAAACTGCTACAAGCGGCTGAACTACGACCACGGCGCTGGTCCACCAACCTGAAACGACGCCCAGAAGCAAGGTCGTGATTCCAGTAAAAATCAGGCTCACGACGATCGTTCGTTTGGGTCCGAGCCAGTCCGATACCCAACCGCCGAGGAGTCCGAGCATCGGTCCGTGGATGCGCGAAAGCGCCACCACCGTGTTGGCCCAGCTCGGGTGCATGGCTTGCTCACTAACAAGGTACAGTGGCAGCATCGCGTACACTCCGATAGTCGAGCTCACGCCCAGACCGAACAAAGTCAGCATGAGCCAAAATGCCGGGTTCCTGACCAGGGCGCCAAACGCACGCGAACCAGGAAACTCGCCGGCAAATTCACCGCCGCGGCCGTAACATTGATAG
>JAICEJ010000474.1 GCA_025924215.1 Candidatus Binatia bacterium | reverse complement strand
GCGAAGCAAACTTACCGAAGGCACATCGGCACTGTTCGTACTTTCACGGGATGCTGTGATGGATAGGATCAACGATGCAGCAAAGGGCAAAAAGCCTGACGTGATTGCGATCAACCTGCAGCGCGATGAGGAGAAGAAACTGCGAAATCTATTCGGGCCGGCGAGCAGCACGCCGACTGTGCGCCCATTAGTGAAATTTTGATTGAGGCGAACGCACAGCGACGTAATCGAAACTGGGCTTCGCTAATCATTCGCGCAAAATCAATTGGTGAACAAATCGCGGTGATGCCTGCATTAGACTAAAGTCCAATATCTATCTTTCCCATTCTTTGACACAAACAGTACGATTCCAACGAAGTTGACGGCCCCACCCTAATCTTTGATGACAAGCGCGGGCTCGAAGAAGCCAGCAGAGAACGAAAACAATGAAAGGCTCGCACATAAACAGTCATCAGCGGTGTACTGTTTGGTGCCCTTGCACTACAACACCCAAGGCCTAGACACAGCCGGTGCAAGCGAACCGGCGACGTCGATAGGCGAGCTTCAGGCATATTGTTGAGTTTGGCTAACCATTTAAAAGGAGGAGAGAGATGAAGAAGAATATTTTAGCCGTGTTGTCGGCAATGATGCTGATCGGCGGGATCAGTTGCGCTCAAAATAAGGAGGGCGCTGCGAAGCCCGGCGCCGTGGTTGTCGATGTCGTTAAATTGACCGGCATCGTGAAAGCGATCGATCGAGAAAAAAAGATGGTGACCGTCGAGGGGTCGGGCGGCAGAACCGTTGTGATCGACGCCACGAACGCGAGAAATCTCGATCAGCTGAAGGTGGGCGATAGAGTCAATCTGACGTACGCCGAAGAAGTAGCGCTTTTCGTAAGAAAGTCAGACGAGGCCCCGAGCGTGACCGAATCGCAAAACGTGGAATTGGCCCCGAAGGGTGAAAAGCCGGGAGGTGTAATCACCAAGACGATCGAAGTGACCGGGAACGTCGAATCCATCGATACGGTTAATCGGACCATCGCGTTGAAGGGTCCGGCCGGAAATGTCCGGACATATAAGGTGGGTCCAGAGGCGAAGAGGTTTAACGAGATAAAAAGGGGCGATCAAGTCGTGCTGCGGGTTACCCAAGCCGTGGCGCTGTCGGTGGGGAATCCCTGAATAAGAGCTAGAGCTCAAATGGATCACCCATTAGAGAAGATCCGCCAGGGCCTGCATGATCTCGTCCTGTACCTCAGGTTTATGCAAGCCTCCTAGATGACCGCCGGAAGGAAAAAACTGCACGTTCTTTTCGCCCAGAACGTTGGTTATCCATTCGATATCTTCCTTGGCGATGAGAAAATCGTTACGGTTGGCAAAGTGCCGAATCTTGCCGCTTGCCCTCAGGGCGTCGCCAATCGAGCGAAGGTCGTTGAGCTTGAACATCTGCTCCGCGCTCCCAATTGCCGCGCCATGCTCTGTGTAGGAGGGAATCACGAAGCCATAGACATATTCCAGCCAGGAATAGTCTAAAATCTCCTCGTACGCGGGGCTGCGCCGGAACCAGCTTCGGTCGGTTTGTAAGATACCCGAGTCCCGGCGCGCTTGAGAATTGTAAATGATAGCGGCGAGCGTCAAGCGATAAGTCAGGCCGATGATAAACTGTGCTTCGATTTCCGTTAACGGAAGCTCCGTATCCGGCTCCAGTTGTCCCTTGGCGAGACTGAGGGTCTTCTGAATGATGTTTTTGATGCGGGTGGCGCGCTGTTGGGGCGGGAAGGCCAGCGGCGCGTTATAAAAAGCGTCGAGCTCCTCCATGCCTAGCCTCAATTGTACCGGTGCATCGAGGGTGACGTACCGATCGAACGTAACGAGCTTGTTGTCTTCGCTTTGTTCTGCGGCAGCAATAAAAAAAGCATGAAACGCTCCCATTGAATAGCCCATCAACACACGCTCGGTAATGCGGTCGGAAAACTGCGCGCCGAGGTCTCGATGAACCGCGTCGAGGGCGACGTGCGCATCGCGCGCATCCACCGGAGTGTGCCCCGGCACCGCAGCAGTCGATGCGCGTTCCATAAATTCCCAGTTATAGGCGTTGCTGAGGATTGCTACCGAAAATCCTCGGCGATAAGCCATCTCCGCCAGTGCTAGTGCGCTGCCGCCGTAGCGATGTCCACCCAAGCCAGGCAAGATGAATACGAGCGGCGCCGGTTTGTCGTGCAGTTTAAAATTGTAGGGCAGGTATCGTCCTGTAGATGGGAGGAAGACCTCTCGGGTATGAATTGTTGAGGGGAAATCGGGATTCTTGACGTTCAAAAACATCGCCTCCAGACTCTCTACTGCGGCGGCTTTTTCATCCACATATTCGAAATCTTCAACGCTCACCGACCGATTGTACAACCATGCGATCCGTGAGATGGCATAAGGGTCATAGGTCGACTGGGTAAATCTTTTATAAGACTCGACGGAATCGGTTAGCTCGTTAAAGGTAAATGCCGGGCGGGCGGGAAAAAAGTAACTCGCAGGATCGGTCAAGGAGTCCGGCAATAGGCCGAGGGCATCCCTTGGTGTTGACGGACCGAGTAGCGGCAACATCAAATACGCCGACGGATTCCAGCCCCAGGTGGCGAACACTTGACCGAAATCCTCTTGTGATGGCTTGATACCCCAGTTCGTGGCGGGATCGAAGAAACCGAGCAGTCCCACCGTCGTGTTGACAGCGAAGCGCAGCGTTTCATCCCCAGCGCCGGCCAACTTACCCTGGAACAAATTCGCTAACAAATGACGTGGATAAAGAATATTCGTACCGAAACGCGTCAGACTCTCGCGCACCGGTTTGGGTATCAAAAAGCGGTAGCCCTTGGCCAACGGATCTGCGACTCCTAAAATCACCCCGTGATTAAAAACGCCAATGGTCCGGTTCATCCGTTCGAGCGGATCCGAAAAGTCGATGAATTCACGCGCATCGACCTCTGTCTTTTGAAATTCTTCGGCACCCGGACCACGGTAGTTCGACCAGTCACGGCGGTGCACGGTGTGACTGCAGCCCAAGCACAAAAGCCCCATGAGCATCCATGTTCCGTAGCGATTTCTACGCAACTGAAGTCCCAACATAAACGAATCCTTTCTGCGCGCCGACCGGGATCTCCGGTTAACTTTCGATCGTCTATTTCGTTACTTCATATGGGGTCCTCACTAGCAGCATCTTGTCCTTTCAACCATTGGACTTTGGTCCAATGGATCATGAGAAGTTTCAAGCGTCTAGAGGAAATTGCCTGAAACAAAAAACACAAAACCCCGTTCGGCGTCTGGGGCGGCGCAGACATCGACGTATTATTGCTCCTTGAGATTGGACCAAGGTCCAATAGACCGCCTTTCGTTCGTGATTATAAAAACAACCGATCCGATTACAGACTGTGCCCATTTCTCAGCCATGGGTTTTCATTTGAGAGAGAAGGATTCCGCGATGTGCTTAGCGCGGCAGAGCCGCAACCAAAATCTCGGAATATCTCGTGCGAAGACGCAAAGGCCGCGAAGAAAAAGGAAAAAATTGTCCGAACTTGGCGTGCTTGGCGCCTTGGCGGGAGGAATATCCGAAATCCGAGATGTTGCTGTGTCGGACAATTTGCGCAAGCTGCGAAAACTTTCAAACGATAGCAGTATGATTGGAGTATGCGGTGATGGTGGTCACGCTTGATCCTCGGAAAGGGCGTGTTCGCGGCTGCTGATGCAGGTTCTCCAGCGATGAACGCGGCGGAGGCCTTGGCGCGGCTGATGGCGGGCAACGAGCGCTTCCAAAACGACAAAAGTGCGGCGCGGTGAAAGGCGCGATAGGCAAGTGTTCAAGCAAACCGGATACCGGACTGCAGGAGGTCTTCGCCAATATCTGCCCAGCGGTTGACCTTGCGTGTAAGAAAAGCGCCGACAATCTTGAATCGCGATCGATCTCAACGTGATCGCGCAGGCGAAGATCCTTACGCAGTCACCGCTGTTCAAGAAGCGTGTCGCCGACGGTAGCTTTAAGATCCTTGGCGCCCGCTACAACCTGCAGAGCGGCAAAGTCGAGATTCTCGATGCCGGTAACTGAATCCGGGCAAGCGTGTACGATGGCCGGCTGCAGGGCGAGTGTGCACTGACATTGGACCAAGGTGCGGTGACGGCGGCT
>JAICEJ010000473.1 GCA_025924215.1 Candidatus Binatia bacterium | reverse complement strand
GGCTCACTGCCATCGCGGTGACGGTTCTCAAACATCTCCGCCAGACCGAGGGACTTAAGGTTAACCCGAGGCTGACGCGCCTGATCACCGACCAACAGCTGCATGGCGTCATCGATCATTTCGTGCGCCTCCTGGATTTTCCACCAAGCGACCTTCAACGCAGCGCCAGCGATACCGACGGTCACCTGGCTCCGCGCCTGCGAGCGGTGAACACGTCGGTGACGATTTTCCTCGACGGCGTCGACGAGTATTTCAACAAGCATATCGAAAGCGTCCGCAACCGCCCAAGCGTGGCGGGTGAGCTTTCCCCGGATGTGTGGCACTTCGCCCAGCTCGGGCTCGTCGATGTTGCCTATCAGCTTCGGCGGATTAACCATCGGCTCAAGGTCTTCGCCGCCGTGCGGAAGGAGGCGTATGCGCGCCTCCAGACAACCGTCATGGCCCAGCAGTATCGCGGCAGCGCCATCGACATCGTTTATCCGATCGAGAGCCTGCGCGAGATCTTCATCAACAACGTCCGGCTTGAAAAGCCCGATCGGATGATTCGTCCCGAGCGGCTACGTACCAACCCCGTGGAGGCGTTTCTCGGCCGAACATCGATCACGGATATCTACACAGGTCTTCAGGAAGACGCGTTCGAGTATCTGTGTCGGCACACTTTACTCCGGCCGCGTGATTTGATGACCATCGGCGAGCGGCTGGCCACTCTCCGGCCCGAAGAGCGGGGCAATGAATACCGACTGAAGGAAGCGGTGAACCAAGCCGCAACCGAAATTGCCCAGGAATACCTGGTCGAGATCGCGCCGTATGTTGCCGGCTTGGATCTCGAGCATGTTTTCCATCGACTTCCTGGGCACGTGTTGACCCGCGATGAGGTCGAGGAGCTTTTTCGAACGCACAATGCCACGAGGAGCCCGCTTGAAGCGCAGCACGTCTTCTGTGCGCTCTATCAGGTGGGACTCCTGGGTGACGTACACCACGACTGGGTGCGTGGAGAGTGGGTGCAGCGCTTCCTTCGACCGGGCGAAGGCACGCTTCAACCGGACGGGTTACTCCCTGCGGCGGAACACTATGTTGTCCACCCGGTTCTCTCCGAAGTGATCGGTCGACTCAATCCGTTATATCTCCAACGGATCGATCGAGTGAACATCGTCGGCCACGGAGTGCCGTGGCGGGCGACGCCGAGAGTCGATCGAACCGTCGCCAGCGGCATGCTCTTTGTTCTTGCCGGCGACGTTCACGGATTCGGTGGACTCATGCGCGCCGGTGTGGACGCGCCTGTCCGTCAAGCGCTTGAGGAGGCAGTGAGAAAGTGGGCTCAGGGCGCAGTGTGCGCGGAGACTAATGCCGGCGACGCAGTGTTCATCGTCCACGATGATCCGGTCGAGTTGGCCCGGGCCGGGCGCCACATCATCGACGAGGTGTATCGGGCTCCGGGCCAACCTCGCCTGCGGATCGCGCTGCACTACGGCGAAGTGCTGACCCGTCGGCGCGAGGGTGACGGGGCCGTCATCGTTGTGGGCGGAGAGGCCGTGCTCTGCGCGGCGCGCGTCGAACCGCATGTGCAACCCGGACAGATCTGGACGACCGAGGAATTCCGCGAGCAACTTGCCCGGCAGCCCTCCTTGTGGCGGACCACCCCAGCCACCGGGCCGGGCGGAGACGAGCGCTTCAACGTGAAGAAGGAGGGGAACACAGAACCGGACCTCTGGGTTCGACTCTATCGGCTCGAGTTTTGACGCGACCCGCCAGACCAGACCGGAATCGTGTGCTTGACCCATAGAATTCCGCTCGGGTCCACGCAACTTACAACTGACGATAGCGGGACCGTTTGTCTCCGAGGTGACTTTCCCGCTTCAACAAAACCGCTAAGAACCGCTATTCATCCGATTCAAATTGATGATCGTGCCCGCTAATCTTGCGAGGTCGTCTCGTCCGTTGTTATATAGGGTGACTCAGTACGACCAGGACTATTCAATGAAAATGATTTCACCTGTTAGCGAGTCGGCTTACTCCAAAGTTGTAGTGGCAGAGTATGGGACACTGTTATTTATCTCCGGACAGGAGTCGATCGATCAAGACGGGAGACTGATCGCGCCCGGGGATTTTAACGGACAGATTCAGCAGGTCTGGAACAACATGCGAGCCATCGTCGAGAAGGCCGGCGGCACGCTCGACAAGATTGCCACGATGACGGTTTACACCACCGAACGTCGCTGGGGCCGGCAGTTTACCAGTGATCGAAAAGAGATTTTCAAGCAAGGTTTTCCGGCCAGTGCTTTTGTCGAAGCTAGAAAACTCCGGACTCCGGGAGCGCTGCTACAGATTCCGGCCATCGCCGTTTTGGATGAAAGGAAAAGAAATATGAGCGAGTCACCTGAAAAGATTTTTATCGATCCATTACCCGAACTGGGGCAGTCGCGGGCGGTTAAGGTGCACGGAGGCAGTATTGTCTTTCTTGCCGGTCATACGGCTGGAGAAATGCCCAATGGCAGCGAAGCCTTCAATTTTACGCTACAGGCAAAACGTACGTTTGACAGAATAACAACCTCCATAGAATCAGCCGGCGGCCGGCTATCCGATATTGTCAGCATGTCGGTTTTCATGACCGATATGCGGCACGTGTCCGAGTTTCAGAACGTGCTCAGAGATCTTTTCGGTGATAATTTGCCGGCGAGCTCGTACGTGGAGGTAACCCATTTGGCTCGGCCGGAGCTTCTGCTGGAGATTCAACCCATCGCCATCGTGGCCTAACAGGCTGCTGAAAAAGACCCATATGCTTCGTTACGCTCAAATCGCCTCGCTGCAACGTACTGTAAGTACGTCTTAGCTCGTCGATTTTTCGCGCGCCTCGCCTCTGGATCTTTTTGAGCAGCCTGCAACCAGAGTTTTTCAGCAACCTACTAAGGAGAACGGATGCGACTACTTTTTCTTGCGCTTTTAGCTTCTCTGTTGGCATTTCCTTTCAACAGCGCTAATGCACAATCCGAAGATGAGCTCATAGCCGGAGCCAAGAAGGAGGCAAAAGTCACCTTCTGGAGCGGCATGGCGCTCGATGACTCGCGCCTGGTGGCCGCCGGGTTCGAGAAGAAATATCCCTTCATCAAAGTCGATATTTTCCGGGCGGGAGGCGAGCAGATCGTGAACCGCGCCATCGCCGAGACTGGCGCCGGGCAAAACACCGCCGACGTGCTCAATGCTTTCGCTTTGAAGGTGCTGCAGGAAAGAAATTTTCTGCAACCGTACGCCGCCCCTGAAGCGGCCGCTTATCCGGCCGCCTACAAGGATCCCAAGAATTTCTGGGCGTCGTTGAAGAACAATTACAATGTCATCGGTTACAACTCGAGGCTGGTCAGTCCTCAGGAAGCTCCCAAGAACTGGGAAGATCTCCTGCATCCGCGTTGGAAAGACAAGCTTGGCATGGACGATGAAGAGTACTTCTGGTACGCCGGGATGCTCAAACACTGGGGCGAGGCGAAAGGCAAAAAATACATGGAAGCGCTGGCCAAGCAGGGCATTCAGTGGCGTAACGGCCACAATCTCCTGGTGGAACTGATGGGCGCAGGCGAGTACCCGGTGTCAGTCGTTATCTACCCTGAACGTGCCGAACAACTCAAAGCCAAAGGACAAACCGTCGAGTGGGTGAAAACCACCGATCCGATTCTGGTCAACATGGACATCATGGGCATCGCCGCTAAAGCGCCGCACCCTAACGCGGCAAAGCTATTTTTTAACTATGTGCTTTCCAAAGAAGCGCAGATGATTCTTCACAGCCGCCATCGCATCTCGGCGCGCACGGACATCCCGCCGCTGGTAGCGAGCATGGAGCCCAAGAAACTTCCATTGGTGCCGCTCGATCCGGCAATTCCGACCAATGCGAGCATCGTTCGGGAGTTCCGATCTGTCTTTGGATTGAAGTAACGTGATCTTACGCGCACAGCGCAATTAGCCATCGAGCATGCGCACGCGCCACGTTCACGAGCACGAAACCGCTTACGGTGATAAGTTGCGCGCAGTTAGCCGGCCGAAAGGAGAGGACATGACGATGGAAATCACAAGTGACAAGTTCGTCCTGTTTACCCAACCTGGTTGAAGCAGCTGCCTCAGAACGAAAGAGTTTCTTTCGAAAAAAGGCATCGATTTTTC
>JAICEJ010000472.1 GCA_025924215.1 Candidatus Binatia bacterium | reverse complement strand
GTGATGTACAACGATTTCGTCATTATTGGACCTAAAGACGATCCGGCCAAAATTGCAAAGCTTAACTCCGCGGGCGCGGCTCTCAAAGCGATCGAGCGCACTAGCGCTCCATTTATCTCCCGCGGCGACAACTCCGGCACCCATAATCTTGAGAAGTCATTATGGAAAGCCGCCGGCATTCAGCCCCAGGGTTCCTGGTATATCGAGTCGGGTCAGGGTATGGGCGCAACTCTCGGCATCGCGCAGGAACGCACTGCCTATACAGTCACCGACCGCGGGACTTATCTGGCGCTGCAAAGGCGTGTCACCTTGCCGATTCTCGTCGAGGGGGATCGTACGTTGCTGAATATATATTCCGTTTTGGAAGTGAACCCCGGCAATGGGCGACGCGTGAATGCAGTCGGAGGCAAGGCCTTCGCGGACTTCATGGTATCTGATCAAGCGCAAAAACTGATCAAGAGCTTCGGCGTCGAAAAGTTTGGCCAGCCATTGTTTGTGCCCGTCGCCGGCAAGCGGGAAGAAGAGTTGGGAGCATGACATGGAGCTGATCTGGCACGGTGTCCTCAAGGCTGCGGAACTGGTCTTTGGCCTGGATGGCGAAGTGTGGTCCATCACCTGGCGCTCACTCCAGATCTCCGGCTGTGCGACCTTAATTTCGCTTTTGATCGGCATGCCCCTGGGTATTGCTCTCGCGCTTGCGAGATTTCCCGGCCGCGGCGCTACCGTAGCTTTGATCAATACCGGTATGGGCCTGCCACCTGTGGTGGTCGGTCTGTTTATCTCGATTTTCCTGTGGCGCAGCGGTCCGTTGGGTTTCCTTGAGTTGATCTACACGCCAACGGCAATGGTCATCGCGCAGGTGATTATAGCTTTTCCCATCGTCGCGGGTTTGACCATGGCGAGTTTTCAGGCTCTCGATCCCAAACTTGCGCTGCAACTGCTCGGCATCGGCGCTTCGAAGCCACAGTTACTCTGGTTACTGGTGAGGGAGGCGAAGTTGCCGCTGTTGGCGGCGGTGATGGCCGGCTTCGGTGGTGTGATCTCGGAAGTCGGCGCCTCGATGATGGTGGGTGGCAATATTCGTAACCAAACTCGTGTTCTCACCACGGCCACCGTGCTGGAAACCGGCAAAGGCAACTTTGAAATTGCCATTGCGCTCGGCTTGATTCTGCTGGGGCTGACTTTCGCAATCAATCTTCTTCTCACGCGTATCCAGCAGCGGGAGCAGTTGCGGTGGCCGCGACTCTCCTGAGCTTGCGCGACGTCGTTGTCCGTTACGGCGATACTGCGACGCTGCAGATTGCTGCTCTCGATTTACAAGCCGGCGAAGTTCTGGCGATCATCGGGCCCAACGGCAGTGGCAAGTCCACTTTGTTGCGCGTTATGGGCTTGCTCCAACGCCCGAGCGACGGCACGGTGATGTTCCGAGGGGAGAATGCATTTGACGGCAATTTACTCCGGCTCCGCCGGCGCTGCGCGACTGTGTTTCAAGAACCACTGCTGCTCAATGCCACGGTTTATGAAAACGCCGTCCTCGGTTTGAAGCTCCGCGGTCTTTCCAACCATGAAATCGCGCGGCGCCTCGATGCGTGGCTGGAGCGGCTTGGCATCGCCCATCTGCGACAACGTTTCGCTCGCAGCTTGTCCGGTGGAGAAGCCCAACGCACCAGTCTCGTGCGTGCCCTCGTCCTCGAGCCTGAGATTCTGCTGCTCGACGAGCCATTCGCGGCGCTCGACCCCGCCACACGTGAAGCTTTGCTCCGCGATTTCCAGGCGATTCTGAACGAGAGCAAGATAACCGCCGTCTTTGTCACCCACGATCGTAATGAGGCCTTCGGTCTCGCCGGGCGCATAGCGGTTTTGCACCACGGCCGGATGGCGCAAATCGGCGCGCGCGAGGATGTCTTTCATCGTCCAGCGAGCGAGATCGTGGCCGACATTGTCGGAATCGAAAATCGCCTGCCGGGAGTAGTCGAGGACTGCGACGGCAGGTACGTCACAATTTGCGTCAACCAGATCAGGTTAAGAGCCGCGGGAGGATTAAAGCCGGGCACGCCGGTGATCGTCTGCCTGCGCCCGGAAAGCCTGATGATCAGCCGGGACAATCTCCGAGCAAGTGATTCCAACCAACTCACCGGCATAATCAAAGGGATTTTGGATGGTCTGATGCACCAACGAATAACTTTGGAGTGCGACGGGCTGACGCTGGTGGCGCTGATAGAACGTCAACCTTGCGTTAATCTGAAATTAACGGAACGAGAAACGGTTACGATAACTTTCAGCTTCAGCGCAGCACATATCATCATCACTCACTAAAGAGAGGTTGCCCAAGCTACCGACCCTGTCGTGGGCGACAAGCGATTTAAGCGGTAATTTCGGCGTCGAGCTGTTCATAGACCTTGATTCCGATGACCAAACACTTCAGCAAGGAAATCGTTTAACAAGGAAAGTACTTTGTCTGGTTTTTCCTCGTGCGGCACGTGACCGACTTCATCGACAATCACCGCTTTGCAGCGGGGCAGTACCCGGCACACGCCCTCGGCGCTCTCCTGCGAAATTATTTGATCATGTTTGCCGATGATATTCAGTGTCGAAATCTGCAGTTTTTTAAGCGCCTCCCGGAGCCCTGAAATATCCGCTGGAATCATCTGCCGGGCTGTGGTTATGAGTGCGTGTTCCGTTCCCGGTATCCGTTGGTATTTAGCATAGAGCTCTACCAGAGAGTCGGTGACCTTGGCATCATCATAATACGCGCGTTTGAGTATCAGCCGAGTCCCAAAACTTGCCGGCGTAAGCTTTGCGGCAATCGACGCAATCATCGGAAAGCGCAAAAGCCGCAGGTAAAAAGGCAGATTATCGCCATCGAGGCTGCCGGCTATCAGGACCATCGCCGCAACTGTCGGCGAAGATTCCTGCTGCGCGTTTAAAGCCGCCATCAGAGCAATTGCGCAACCCAAAGAGTTGCCCACGAGCACGGGATTGTCGAGCTTGAGATGATCCATCAGCCCTAGTACGACTGCGGCATGATCTTGCAGAGAATAGCGATCGTCCAGCGGTCTCTCGGAATAACCGTGGCCCTTGAGATCGAGAGAGATGATCCGATAATGGTTCTCGAGCCCCTCCTCCAGATAGCGCCAGGTGTCGAGCGAAGCGCCGAAGCCGTGAATCAAGACGATCGGCTTGCCCGCACCCCGATCTCTGAAGTGGATTCTAACACCCTCGTGAAAGTAGCTGCTGGCGATGGCCTCGGCTGGAATCTCCGCGCTGAACACTGGTGAGCAGATTAGCAGTAAGCTCATGACGACGAAGGCAACATATCTGCTGCAGAGCTTTTTCATGCGCTCCTGCATTCTATTTTGCATTCGGCTCTTGCGAACGCATGGTCGCAAACCGCCTGGTGAAATAAGTGTGTTCGACAATGCGCGGATCTACTTTGGCGGCGTACGATTTAATGCTTGGGTCCAGGGATAGGCACGACTCTCTTGCCTTCAATCTTCTCGATGTGCCGCATGAAACGATAGACATTTTCTACTTCGTTGTACTCGAATGCGGGCAGTTCACGCCAGCTCTTAAAATATTCCATGCCGGATTCGGTCTTTGCTCCAATCATTGATAGCGCACTCCGCTCTTTCGCCTTGCGTAGCTCGTTTCGATAATCATCCAGCGAAGCTGCCCAGGACGCGTTCTTCAAACCCGCGGCTTTGGCCATGCCGATCAGATCCGTGCCGGCGCTCGTCGCCGTGGGTCTGAGACCTGAAGCTTCATAAATACTGTTATCAAATAGCAGCAGGGTGAGATTCGCAGGCTTCTGCCATGCCAGAGTAGCCAGTCCGCAGGCGTTCATTAATAACGCGCCGTCGCCGTCGATGCCAACGATGCGCCGGTTCGGCAACGCCAACGCGAGACCCATGGCAATGGAAGATACCAGTCCCAGCGTGCGGCAACGCAAGTTGCCGTCGCTAGGCCTGATGGAATTCCATTCAGCCGCTGCACCGCCTACGGTAGTTATCACCAGCGCATCCGACATCTCGCTGGCGGCGATTTTCAAGCAATCGTATCTTTTCATTTTCTCATGCCAAGAACATCTTTGGTCAAAAGCAGCGCTACTGGCCTTCTTGAATCAATGGCTAAAGTGGTTGCGCCCTTGATCG
>JAICEJ010000471.1 GCA_025924215.1 Candidatus Binatia bacterium | reverse complement strand
TGTTCTCGGTTAGCCAGGCGGCACACCGGGTCGCGGAGCTGGCGGCGACGAGTGTGCATCCGGCTTGCTCGATTTTCACACTGTGCTGGACGCGGAACGCACGTTCGTGTAGTTTGGCGACCAGCTGGCCCCAGAGTAAAGGGCAAGTCGCTTCTAAGTTTGGGTGGTGGGTGGACGACTATGCCGGCGATGCTGCCGTAGAGGCTGATTAGGATTGCATCAATCCGCTCGCATCGCGGCTGAGCAAATCTCTCGATAGAGTTCTTGAAATTCCAGCGGCTTGCAAAAGAAACCGTCGAGGCTTTCCCTCTCGTTCCTCAAAGCATCCGGTCGAGACATTCCGAACACGATCACCTTCGGCGCCATCGTTCGCACACGTTTAATAACATGCGCTGACCCCGCTATCTCCAAATCCAGTAAGATTAACTCGATGCTTACAGTTTCATCGATGCGCTCTATTGCTTCGGCGGCATCAGCAGCTTGGATCACGCGATGACCACGATCGCTAAGAAGTTCGGATAGACTGGCTCGGGCGCATTGGTGCTGTTCAACGACCATAATCATGACTGTCCGAGGAGCAATCCTGATGCCGAGCAATTTATGCGCGTTTCCATCATCTTAGACGCGAGTTTTTTCCCGCCTTTGACGAATCAATCTCCTGCAAGTTGGCGTGCTTGGGAATTATTAAAGCCGCAGATTGGTCTTGTTCCTGGATACAAATGCTTTGTTGCATGAAGGCGGAATAGCCAAAAACTCCTTCCAATGTCCCGACGGCTCTTCTGTTGGTCTCCGATTAAGGACGAAAAGTGAAGAAAGAAGGGGTGCTCTGATGTCGACCGGGAGCCGATCGTCGTTAATAGGGTTATAATAGGATGAAATCTCAAACGGCGAAATTTACAACTTCTACGCGAGGCTTCCAAGGTGTTCCTTGTCACTCTTGCTTGCGGCGTATTGTCCCGGAGATTTTGGCTCATACCTACTGCTTCAGATTGAGCCATGGGTTCTAGCGACGTCGTCCCAGATTTGAGAAACGCGGTGGATGAAGCGAGTTCAGCAGAAAGAATTCCGATCTCGAAAGTTTATCCAGTGCATTTGGAACATTTCAAATGCTCAAGTAAAAAATTGAAACCATCTGCCGTATTTGATCGTGCATTATGAACGCCACAAACTAAAGGACTAGGATTCATTGTTATCACCGCACACGCGCACTACTGCAGTAGTCATATTGATTCCGCAATCAGCTGGCCCGACCTATTTTGACGCTGCTTGAGCCAGATCTCCAGCCGGCCCAGCGACAAGGTATTTATCACGTGGCGCTTTTCCAGCCAGCCTCGGCGTGCCTGATCGATACCGTAATTCATAAAGCGCAATTGCTCGCTGCTGTGCGCGTCGGTGTTGATCGCGATCTTCACGCCAATCTCTCTCGCTCGAAGCAGATGCACATCGTTTAAGTCGAGGCGGTCCGGTTGGGCGTTCAGCTCGACGGCGACATCGTGTTCTTTTGCCGCGCGAAAGACTTGCTCCAGATCGATCGCGCATGGCTCGCGCTCGTTGATCAGCCGTCCAGTGGGATGAGCCAGGATAGTTAGCGCTGGATGCGCCAAAGCTTTAAGCACGCGATTGGTCATATCGCTGTGGTTCATGTCCAGTTTTGAGTGAACGGCGGCGACGACCAGATCGAGCTCGTCGAGGAGATCGTCGGGCAAATCGAGCGAGCCATCTGGCAGGATGTCTACCTCACAGCCGGTAAGAACTGTGATGCCGCCGACTTTCGCCCGAGCCTGCTCGATCTCTTTACGTTGATTTTTAAAATCCTCCACCGTAAGCCCGCCGGCTACCCGAACCGCTTTGCTGTGATCTGTGATCGCGCAGTACTGATAGCCGCGCTCTTTGCAGGCGCGCACCATTTCGAGAATCGTGCTCTTACCGTCGGTCCACTTGCTGTGCAGGTGGAGATCTCCTCGGATATTGGCAGGTCCTATCAGCTCGGGCAGCTTATGCTTTTGTGCGGCTTGAATCTCGCCGCGATTCTCGCGCAATTCGGGCGGCACCCAATCCATGCTGATCGCGCGAAATACGTCTTCCTCTCGCGCGCCGCCGATTCTCTCGCCTTCTTCGACCCCCATCTCCTCTGCTTTTTTCCCTCTCGGTACGCGGAATACGCCGTATTCGCTGATGCGCAGGCCATGCTCAACGCCGAGCTTGCGAACCGCAATGTTGTGAGCCTTGGACCCGGTGAAATAATGGAGCGCCGAGCCATAGCAACGCCGGGGCAAAATGCGCAAATCAACCTGAATGCCCGACCGGAGAACCACAGTGCCACGCGTGCTGCCGGCGGCCGTCGCGCGTTGGACTTCCGTGTAGTTTTGAAAGCGTTGCATGACAGGTTCCGGTCGTTCGCAGGTGGCTAAAATGTCCAAGTCGCCCACCGTCTCCATGCGCCGGCGATAGCTTCCCGCGACTTCAAGCTGCTCAATGCCGCCGCCTTTGCGGAGATACTCGATGAGCGGGCGCACGAGCTGATCGGCGTCCAATAATTTAAAGCGCTGGGGGCGTTCTACCAGATTGTGAATCGCCCGGCGCATTTTATCGATACTCTTTTGGCCGAAACCTCGCAGTGATTTTAGCTTGCCCGACTCGAGCGCTTGTTCGAGTTGTTTAATGGAGCCGATCCCCAGCTTCTCGTAGAGTTGCTTGGTTCGTTTGGGCCCGAGTCCCTCGATGGCGAGAAGCTCGTCGAGCTTGGCGGGAAGTTTTTTTCGGATCTGCATCAATGCTTTCAGCGTACCGGTCTTGAGTATCTCTTCGATGTGCTCGGCCATGCTTTTACCGATGCCCGGCAGTTTCAGTTTCTTGAGGTCTTTGCCTTCCGCCAACAGTTGAGCCACCGGTTGGGAAAGGCTTTCGATGGTGCGCGCGGCATTTCGATAAGCGAGCACGCGGAATAGATCCTCGCCTTCGATCTCGAGCAGGTCGGCGCACTTGCTAAGTACGTGGGCGATCTCTACGTTTTCCATGGTCAACTCATAAACGCGAGGGCTGCTGAAAGTCACCAAGAGCGAAATGCGCCCACCTCTTTGCCCCTAATAACGCGGCGGAGGATGAAGGAGGGGGCAGCCCCCTCGCCGCATCTTGCACGAGCCGGAATTCTCGGCCCGATTTCGGTCCTATACGTTGCGTCAGAATCGGCGGGTGATGAGGTCCGGAATCGTTCTTCGAGAGTTTGAGAACACCGCCAGTCATAAAGCCTCGTCCGACATTTCCCGCCTGTCTTTCACGCAATAGAGAAAATCCTTCATGGGCAGCTTGCCGACTGGAAATCGCCGCGGCCCAAGTTCCCTATTCCTTAGCCGCTCCCAAGGGCCAGAACGTCCAAAGCAGCTAGCCCGATGCTACGGCGGCTCGCGGCGCCGCCTGGACAGCTTCGATTTCCAGGATCTTGACCGTTGTCTTGAGAACCGCGTCCGGATTGAGGGAGATACTGTCGATGCCTAACTCAACGAGAAATGCGGCAAACTCAGGATAATCACTGGGCGCCTGCCCGCAGATGCCGATCTTCTTGCCTTTGCTCTTGGCGGCTTGGATGACGCTAGCGATCATGTTTTTGACGGCTGGATTGCGCTCGTCGAAAATATGCGCCACGATCTCCGAGTCGCGGTCCACTCCTAGAACAAGCTGGGTGAGATCGTTAGAGCCAATGGAGAAACCATCGAAGATCTCGGCAAATTCGGTTGCCAGAATGACGTTGCTGGGGACTTCGCACATGACATAGACTTCCAACTTGTTATCGCCTCGTTTTAATCCATGCTTTTCCATTTCTTCGAGGACGCGCCGACCTTCTTCCACCGTGCGGCAGAAAGGAACCATGAGCTTCACGTTGCTGAGTCCCATCTCGTCGCGCACCTTTTTCATGGCGCGGCATTCTAAAGCAAAGCCCACCTGGTAACGCGGATTGTAATAACGTGAGGCACCGCGGAAGCCGATCATCGGGTTCTCCTCGACCGGCTCATAGGCCTTGCCGCCGATGAGATTTGCGTATTCGTTGGTCTTGAAGTCGCTCAGACGCACGACGACATCTTTCGGATAAAAAGCGGCGCCGATCATGGCCACGCCTTGAGCCAGCTTGTCCACAAAAAACTGAGGTTTGTCGT
>JAICEJ010000470.1 GCA_025924215.1 Candidatus Binatia bacterium | reverse complement strand
GCAGCCATATTTCATATCCGAGGTCACCGGTGTAACCGGTTCGGGAAATGGTGACCGGAACTCCGGCGAAATCGGCTGACGTCAAACGGAAGAACTTCAACTTACCCAAATCGGCATCGACAATCTGCGTAAGAATTTTCAAGGCATTGGGTCCCTGCAACGCAAGCGCCGCAATCCGCTCCGATACTTCCTCGATGGAAACCGACATCCTGCCGGCGTTGAGTTTCAGCCAACGCAGAGCGGGGTCGGCCAAGTGAAAACGAAACTGATCCTCACCCAACCGGAACACCGTGCCGTCCTGGATGACCTTCCCTTCGCCGTCACACAAGCAACCATAAACGGCCTGCCCTACGGCACATTTGGCAACATCTCGGGTAAGCACCCGATTGACCAGCCGCAATGCATCTTTGCCCCGGACTTCGTATTTGAACAGCGGTGAGATATCGATCAGTCCGGCGGTGTTTCGTATCGCGTGATATTCGTAATCGTGCACCACATCGTACGAGCTGGCCGCGAAGTATCCCGACCAGGTGCGCCAATTCCGACTGATGCAGAGCGCGGACGTACGTGAGTGGAAAGGAGTTCCAATAGGCATGGGATGGAGGGACAGGTAATTGCGGCCGAGAAGGATAGTCGCTGATACGATCGCGCTTAACTTCGAGCGCGGTTAATCCAATCTAATCGATGTTTCTTCGCCTACTGCTCCTTGTCCAAGGACCTGTGAATTAAGTCGACTCGTTGACTTCGTAGAGAAATTACCAAATATGTTCGTTTAAGCAAATCAACAAATGACGACTTACGATGCGATCATCATTGGCGGCGGCCATAACGGTCTTGCTGCGGCCGCTTATCTTGCCAAAGCCGGAAAAAAAGTGCTTGTGTTGGAGCGCCGCCATGTCCTGGGTGGAGCCGCGGTTACCGAAGAACTCTATCCCGGTTTCAAATATTCCGTCTGCTCCTACGTAGTAAGCCTATTGCGGCCGGAGGTGATCCAGGAACTCGAGCTGCCCAGATATGATCTCGAAATCGTTCCTCTGGATAGCACGTTTACGCCGATGCCCAACGGCGACTATCTAGCCCGCTGGGGCGATCATGACAAGACACGTCGTGAGATCGCGCGTCATTCCGCCATCGATGCGGAAGCCTACGAAGAGTACGGCAAGCTCATGGTGCAGATGGCCATGGCGATCAAACCGATGCTTGGCCTGATTCCTCCCGAGCCGACATCATGGAATCCCAAAGAGCTTTATGGACTGGCATCGCTGGGCAATCATTTTCGCCGGCTCGGTGCCAAACTAGTCTATGACCTGGCAAAGCTCATGACCATGAGCTCCGCCGATTTTCTCGACGAGTGGTTTGAGACCGAAGTGCTCAAGGCCACCATGTCCGCCAGCGGCATTATTGGCACTTTCATGGGGCCAAGATCACCGGGCACGGCCTACGTGCTGCTGCACCACTATATGGGTGAGCTCGACGGCGCGTTTCGATCCTGGGGTTTTGCCCGAGGCGGCACGGGTTCAATCAGCCGGGTAATCGCCGAGGCCGCGCGCCACTATGGCGCGGATATCAGAACTCAGGCTCCGGTCGATCAAGTGCTGATTAAAAACGGCCGAGCGGTCGGCGTAGCGCTCAGCACAGGCGAGGAGATTAAAGCGAGAGTAATTGTCTCCAGCGTCGATCCCAAACGAACTTTCTTGAAGATGATCGATTCCGGTCATCTGGAGACAGAGTTTTTAACCAAGGTAAACCAGTTCAAAATTCGCGGCTCCTCAGCAAAGGTCAATCTCTCGCTTGATGCGCTGCCGAATTTCACCAGCTTCCCCGGCGAAGGACCGCATCTCTCGGGCGCGATCTCGATCAGCCCGAGTATCGAGTACATCGAGCGCGCCTACGATGATGCTAAGTACGGCGACTACTCACGACGTCCCTATATGGACATTATTATTCCATCGACTCTGGACCCTTCGATGGCGCCGCCGGGTAAACATGTCATGTCCGTGTTCGTGCAGTATGCCCCTTATCATTTGAAGAGTGGGACTTGGGCCGAGAAGCGCGAGCAATTCGGCGATACGGTGATAGACACGATTAGCGAATACGCTCCGAATCTAAAAAATATCATTCTGCATCGTCAAATCGTCACGCCGTGGGATCTCGAAGAGGAATTCGGTCTCACCGAGGGAAACATCTTTCAAGGCGAGCTAACGCTCGACCAACTTTTCTTTCTAAGACCGGTACCGGGCTGGAGCAAATACCGCACGCCGATTAAGAATCTCTACATGTGCGGCGCCTGCACGCATCCGGGTGGAGGAGTGATGGCGGCATCGGGCCGCTTGGCAGCGCTTGAGATCTTAAAAGATGTAAAAAGGAGCTTCATTTAAACCGCTGTGCAGCATTATGACGCGATCCTCGTCGGCGCCGGTCATAACGGACTGGTTACGGCGGCTTATCTAGCCAGATCAGGTAAAAAGGTATTGGTCTTAGAGCGGCGATCCATGATCGGCGGTATCGCCGCCACCGAAGAAATCTTTCCCGCCT
The DNA here is from genome assembly GCA_025924215.1 of Candidatus Binatia bacterium. Lineage (GTDB taxonomy): Bacteria > Desulfobacterota > Binatia > UBA9968 > UBA9968 > WHTF01. The sequence goes on along the minus strand of JAICEJ010000470.1, from coordinate 1,634 downwards.
TCAAGTGCTCCACCGGCGCTCATCTTGCCGGGTCATTTTCCCACGAGATCAGCGCCGAACTTGAACTTCAGAAACATGGACTGAAGCTTCTTTCTCTCGGTCCGCTGGTCTTCGCGCCGCAATTAGACGGCGATTCTCTGCTGATTCCACAAGATCCGGCCAAAATCGTCGAAGAAATCGCCCGGTTTTCGCGCGCGGATGCCGAAAAATTTCCTTCATTCTGCTCGCTCATTAATCAGCTCGCCCGCTTCCTGCGGGAGCTAAACGGGCTGCCCCTACCCGATGGCACGAGCGCCGGCAGTTTCAAGCTTTGGGAGCTAGTTAAAGTTGGTGTGAAATTTCATCGTCTCGGCAAGAAGGAGATGTATGAGTTCCTGCGCATTCTGCCCATGAGCATTGCCGACCTGCTGGGCGAATGGTTTGAAAACGAAACGCTAAAGGCAGCTATAGCCGGCAGTGCCATTCTGAATTCTTTTGTCGGTCCGCGGGCGCAGGGAACAGCTTATGTGCTTCTGCATTATTTGTCGCGATCCTCCTACGCTGGCTTTCGCAGTGCTGGTTTCATTTCCGGCGGCATCAATCAGTTGCCGCAGGCATTGGCGCAGACGGCTAGGCAGCATGGCGCGGAAATTCGCACCGACGCCGAAGTCGCTCAAATCATCACCCAAAATGGCGCCGCCAAGGGCGTGGTTCTCAAGAACGGCGATGACATTTCCGCAAGCGTGGTAATTTCGAACGCCGATCCCAAGCGGACTCTGCTCCACTTGGTGGAACCGACATATCTTGATCCGCACTTCTTACTGCAGGTTAAGAACATTCGCGCGCGCGGCACTGTCGCCAAAATCAATTTCGCGTTGGATACGTTGCCTCAGTTCAAGCGCAAGGCCGGGAATTCTTCGGCGGCAGAGCTAAGCGGCATCGTTCACATCGGCCCCTCGCTTGAGTATCTCGAGCGCGCCGCTGACGATGCGAAATATGGCAGATTTTCCAAGGCCCCCTTTTTAGAAATAACGATTCCTTCCCTCGTCGATCCAACGCTGGCCCCGACTGGCAAGCACGTTATGTCGGTGTGGATGCAATCTGCGCCGTATCACCTTAAAGAAGGCAATTGGAATGATCAGAGGCAAGCGCTGGGTGACAGTGTGACCGATATAATAGAAAACTATGCGCCCGGATTTAAAAATTCGATCTTGCACAGGCAGGTTCTAACGCCCCTGGATTTAGAACAAACATTCGGCGTCACTGGCGGTCATCTGGACCATGCCGAACTCGCCCTCGATCAGATCTTTTTTATGCGCCCAATCCCGGGCTGGGCGGGATACCGCACGCCGATTGACAATCTTTACTTGTGTGGGTCTGGGACGCATCCCGGCGGCGGAATCTCAGGCCTACCCGGCTACTACGTGGCAAAAAAAATCCTGCAGAACTGGCCGCGACAAACTGACCGCCCTTAGAGATTCGCGACAACACCTCCCCAGGGATAAGGAGCTAGCTAGTTTTCATTTTGACTGATACTTACATGTCGTAGGATAGTATTCTTGTGGCTTTTCCCCGAATGTTCGGGCACCGCCTCGTACGCAAAGCGTCGCCAAGCGTCAGCGGTAATGCCACACACCCGTTTCTCGGTGTTCGCG
>JAICEJ010000469.1 GCA_025924215.1 Candidatus Binatia bacterium | reverse complement strand
TATCCAGACGACACGACACTTTTCGTCGCTGTCCGGGAATATCTGTACGGATGCGTTATGATGAGTGAGAGGCGCGCCGCGAGCTGACCAAGCGTGGGCGGCAGTTTTTTTCATCGACAGCGACGATGAGTTCCCGTACGACCATGCCATTTGCAAACGTTACGGTTCGCCACTCACCTTCTAGTTCACAGTCTACTACGAAGCCAGGTACTAAACGTTTGTGGATCGCACCAACATCTCGAATCGCGTCCCAAACGATTTCTTTACTCCGCTCGATCGCGATTTCTTTGTGGATGGTCGCCATATTCTCTTCACTCAGCCGCTGTTCGGTCCAAGAATAATCAAACTCAACTGCCGGTCTCCGGCACTGTCATCACCTCGAGCAGATGTCCGTTCGGGTCTTCGAAATAAAAGCCGCGCCCGCCACGACGAGTGTAGATCTTGCCATCGGTGTGGTTGTACGGCCCGCTGCCGTACGGTAGTCCTTTGGCCTTCACCCGTCGGTAAATCGCCTCAAATTCCGCGTCGCTGATGTGGAAGGCATAGTGATGGCTCTGAGGTTCCGTCTCATCGGCGAAATCAAAGGTGAGACTGTCGTTGACCTGCACTTGCGCAAAGTAGCCGTCCGCCGATTTGACGTTCAATCCAAAAATCTCCGCAAAGAATTTGGCTGAGGCGAGCTTGTTCTTTGCCGGGACAATGGTGTGATCCAGGAGGATGGCCATGCTCGTATCTCCTTATGTATCGAAAATTAGTGGCCGGTTAATTATTAAACGACGCCCTCTTTACAACCATCACGCGTTTAGATTCGCGTTAACCGAAGTCAGAAGGGCTGAAACAGCTCGATCGGATTTCCCGACGGATCATCCACGAGGATTTGCTTGCCTCCGTTGCCGGTCACGATCTCGTTCCGAAATCGCGCTCCGGCACTCTTCAGTTTCTCGGCGGTGGCTTCGAGATCGCCAACTTCGATTTGGATTCGGTTCCACCCACCCGGTGCTGGGCGTTGGCTATCCGGCATTGCTTGGCCGGCGCCTCCCGCGCCCGGTCGATTGAGCAGCAACTGTAAACTCCCTCGCGACAGGCTCGCGAAACCTGGCGCGGGATGCATCTCCAGTTTAAAACCGAGCATGTCAGTATAGAAGGTAATCGCTGCATCGACATCATTGACGATGTAACGGACGTTAACTGTAGTCATTGGCCTCCTCCTAATTTTTTGTGCCTAAACGGATCTCAGAAACGATCCTACCCCGGCTTTGAATTTGAGTGCTCGTCGGGCGGCAAGACAAGATCACGAGCGCTGCTTCTTGTAAGGTGCTGGAAAGTTAAGCGCCCAGCTTAGGAGCCGCGGGGCGCGCGATCAGGCGATCGACATAGGCTTCAAGCCTGGGACGATCGGGCTGGCCACCCAGCATTCGCCTCCACATGAACATAGAGCCGATCATCACGTCAGCGGCGGTAAACCATTCTCCGAACAGGTAGGGACCCTCGCCGAGTTCCCCCTCGACAACCTTGCGCACGGTCTCGAAATCCGCCCAGCCGCGCTGCGGCGAGGTCTGGCCGCCTAGCATTGCGTCACCCAAAGCGGGCTCGAGCTGAGCCGTCGAATAAACCATGAGCGAGAGGTACCGGCCGCGCTCCGGCGCGCCGATCCTGGGAGCAAGGTTGGCTTCGGCAAACTTGTCGGCAAGATAAAGACAGATCGCCGCAGTTTCAAAGATCTTCGACTCACCATCGACTAGGGCCGGCAACTTTCCGGCCGGGTTGATCCTGAGAAATTCCGGTGTTTTGTGCTCGCCCTTTTCAAACTCGATGGGCACGATTTCATATTTTGCGGCGCACTCGTCGAGCATCCATTTCGCGATCACGGCGCGGCTCTTAGGATTGTAGTACAGTTTCATGATTGCACCTTTCTTATCTTTCTAGCTAGTGCTTTTGCGATCATTACAATTGGTCGTCGTTGCTAACAACAATGCTTTGAGCGTCAGCAACCAGCCCCCGAGGGTAAAAAGATGACGGGCGTGATTGAAAAAAACCATTGCGATAATCTTGCAGCGATCTCTTGCATGGGGCAAATCGGAAGCGGCCGAGATTGAGCATGGCCGGTATGAAATAGGAGAAAGTTGTGGGCCTCTCTATCAAGAGAAGAATAGCGCGCTCAAACTCCAAGCCACGGAGCGCAAGATCGAAACTCTTCCAATTGTTACGCTTCATCAACAAACGATTCCATCCCCGTTGGTATGCGCGCGAATGCTCACTTAGCCTCAAGGCACGACCGAGTTGCACCCCAATCAATTGAGACTTCGCGTTCGGTGATTTAGAAGATGTCATTACGAATTCTTTTTGCACCGGCCATAGTTTTGCCCTCCTTATCTGCATCGATCACGTGAAAAAAACCGCAGCCTCTGAAGGTGACAGCCGCATCATTTGGTCTTTCTTTCCTGTGGGTATGCCGGTAAGTGATCTAGTGTAATCCAGGAGATCCGGTTCTCCGTCCAGGTATGATCTTCGGGCGTTATTTTCTCTGGATCGTCCATGCTTCCCAGAGTTAGATCGACCGATTCCGGCAGATCGAGGCGCCGGTACGTGAGCGCGGTGCCGCAGCGGCCGCAGAAAGTCCGAACTACGTTTTGCGATGACGCATAGGATACAGGTTGGCCTTGGGTGAAGTTGAACTTATCGGAGTCAAATCCTGCCCAAGTCACCATCGGCGCGCCGCTGGCGCGCCGGCAAGTCCGGCAGTGGCAATGAGTTATTCCGTGCGCCTGGCCCGACGCGCGATAACGAACCGCGCCGCATAGGCAACCTCCTTCTATCGTGCTCACCGATTGCACGGCAATGCCCTCCAATAACGCACATAAGCATCTAGAGCGAGAAACGAAACTTTCTCGGTAGAATGTGATCTTTCTCCGAGCTCTCTCATGTGATTTTTCAATACGGTCGTCGCCTGAAAGTGAAACTTGAGAGGTGATGGCTCTGGAAGACCTGCTGGCAAGAAATGCGCGACACGTAAGCACATGGCTAAGTACTTCTAAGCGCGCCCGGGGCTTGTGCAAAAATCAGATCTAGCCTAATCGAAGTGAAGCACTTGATCGATGCGAGATCCTAGTTCTTTACCCGATAGCCGCGCGTCTCGGCATCGGAGATGCACTGTTGCTGCTGATTGCGAACCGAAATAGCGCCGAAGAATCCCGAACCACTGGTTTCGCAAGTAAGCAGGTCGCCTTGACTGTTCACCAGAACAGTTCGCTCGGTTGCGCAAGCGGCCACGGTCAAAGTGAGGCTAAGGACAAATATTGCTCGCATAAACTAAACCTGTATGTATCGGTTTCACGCGTCCGTTAGCAAGGGACCGAGATGTGTGAACCATTCGCCGATGCCGCCGTGATAGACGTAGTCGGCAATATTATCCAGAGGCGTCTCATCGCGATTGACGATCGCCAGCAGTGCGCCGTTGCGTTTGGCGATAACAGGAAAAGAGGCGGCGGGTTGGACTTGTAGCGAGGACCCGACGACGATGAAAACATCCGCCGCCTCGGTCCAGATTTGCGCTCGGCGCATGGGTTCGGCCGGCATTTGTTGACCAAAGGAAATATTCGCTGATTTGAGAAAGCCACCGCAGGCGTCGCAGGTAGGCGCCGAGAACACTTCTGCCAAACTTTCATAAACGTCTGCGGGAGCAAAGCGCTTGCCGCACCTGAGGCAGGTGACCAGGCGATCGGTCCCATGGAGTTCAACGAGCTTTTCGTCAGTAACTCCGGCGAGCTTGTGCAAGCCGTCGATGTTTTGGGTGATCAGGCCGAGTAGCTGCCCGCGATGTTCGAAGTCGCGGATCGCATGGTGGCCAATGTTCGGCTTGACGCTCTTGAAGAGCTCGTAAGTCGCTTTCTTTAACCGCCAATGCTGAATGCGCGCAGCTTCGCTGGCCAGGAAATCCTGAAAATAAACCGGTTGGTATTTGGTCCAGACACCCCCCGGGCTGCGAAAATCTGGGACACCGGATTCGGTGCTGATGCCCGCGCCAGTGAAAAATACAACATTGCGGTGGCTTCGTATTTGCGCGGAGAATTGTTCCAGCTGCATCTCGCTACCTCAATCGAATTGTCCGTCAGGGCGCACGCGATAAGCATATAAGTTGAGCTAATCGAACTCAATGTTTCGGGTTCAGTTCAGTATCGGC
>JAICEJ010000468.1 GCA_025924215.1 Candidatus Binatia bacterium | reverse complement strand
CCGTCAGCAGCCAATGCTACGACGGAGAACCAAAAGTATTGCCGCAGTCTCGAGATCTCATGGAAGGTAATTCCACAGCGGCCGCGCTCAGGGAACAATCCCTGAGTGACTGAGCAGTGACATTCCTGCTATCCGTTCATCATCTCGGCCTTTGCCCTTTCTAATATTACCCTAATTTTTCCGATCATTACGATCAAACATCCATGCGGCGCACGGTTATATATATTGTGTTCCCGTGTTTACCATCACCACGCGGAATAAGTGAAAGGCAACCACCAAGGGGACACTGATCTGCAGGGCTTGCGCCGTTATCGTCATCTCTGCCAGACCGCCGGGCGAGGTCGCAACGATCATCGTTGCGATCGGTAAGCTGAACGCCCAGGCGAGCGCCGCGGCAGCGATGAGAGAGGCGATGAGAATGAAAGAGGAGTTGCGTAAAGCAAAAGGTATAAACATGCGATAGCGGGCGAAGAACGCGCGCTCATAACGGGCGCCGAGCACGAGGCCAAACATGAGCTGGGCGAAATCCATCAGCGGTGCGGCACCGCAGAAAGCTCCATGCCGCTTAGTGTGAGCGCAGCACCGAAAAAGATCGGCATCAGCAAGCAACCGTTATAAAAGCGCATGCGCTCCGAAACTTCCCCCAAGAAAAAGCTAAGTGATAACCATGGTGAGAGGATCGCGAATCTAGCGGAAGAACGGGTCGGTAAGCAGACGCTTCCCAGGGGATTCCTCCATAAGTGAGTGCAAACGGGATCAGGATAACAACCAGCGAAACGCGCAGGCTGTGAGCGACCGCCACGGGCAGGATCTGAGCGCCATAGCGCTCGGCCAACACCCCCATGGCCATGGCGCCCCCCGGAATTGAAGCGAAGAAGGTCGATTTTCGTTCATCACCGGAAACATGGCTTAGCATCAATGCGCCGAGCGCGCCGATCAAGAAAACCGCTATGGTCGCGGCAACGATCGCGGGCAAGTTACCCGCCAGCGCGGCGACGACAGGTGGCGTAAAGGTAGAGCGACACTGCTGAACCGAGAATTACCTGACCCAATTGACGGGCATATGGGGGCGAGTGCATCCGCACGCTCGTCAAGTTCACCGCTGCAACAGCGATCATTGGCCCAATCATCCACGGAATTTGGCGTGTCAAGCAGGTCAAATAGATATCCCGCCGGAATACCGACAGCGAGTGCCTTAAGAATACCAGGTAGTTGCTCCCGAAAGTTGGCAAACTCTCAAATTACTAATTTTTTATTGCTCACGTTTGTTGTTCCTTGACTGCAATAGAACATGAGCGCCGTAAACTTGAAAGCCGATTGAACTGTCACTCGCCTCTAGGATCGACAAGCTCGGAAGTTTTCTAGCAGTGTTCTTGGTGAGGACTAGCTTTCACATCACCCAGTCAAAGGTCTGTACTCGGCGGTCAAAATGGCTGCTCGAAATTGGCGTCCGAGAAACTAGCCTCCTTTGCTAGCGACTGTGTTTATCGTTCTGTTTTTTCGATGAATAAGAGAGCACCCCGGCCGAGATAAGTCGCGCATCATGATTCGCTGCAGATTTGCTATCCAAGGCAGGCCCAACGGAAAGCTTGTTTTCATCTGTCGTTAAGAGCTTATCGATGACATTGGACGCACCCACCTCCGGTGGCTGTTTAGCTCTGGTTGTTTCTTGACTCCATGTAAATCAAAGAATAAGGGTGCATCTAAGCAATAGCCGTAGGGCAATACGCCTCGTAAGAAAACAGGCGTTGATGTAAGACTCTGCCGATTTCATTTGCGGTTGAAACATTTCTAATGAGGCGAGGTATCTGTCATGCCGACCATCGATTCTGATGCTCATGTTGTTGAGTCAGAACATACCTGGGACTTCATGGAGCCGGCCGACCAAAAATATCGACCGGTTGTAGTCCGCCCCCGCGGGGAAAAGGGTGGGGAATATTGGTTTATCGATGGCAAGATACGCGGCCTCGTGCGGATCGTAATGACCGCGCAGGAGATGGCGGAGGTTTCGTCTCGCACCGGCCGTGATATGCGGACGCCGCGTGAGACGCGCGAGATGGAGAACGTTGAGGCCCGGCTCGATCACATGAATGAACTGGGCATCGACGTTCAGGTGCTTTATCCGACGATTTTCATCGAGCAAATAACCGATAAGCCTCAGTGGGAAATCGCTATTTGCAAGGGATACAATCGCTGGCTAGCCGATATCTACCGGCAAGGTCGGGGACGGCTGCGCTGGATCTGTGTATTGCCCCTCCTCGATATCAACGCTTCACTAACGGAACTGAAATTTTGCCAGCAGAACGGCGCCTGCGGCGTGTTTATGCGCGGCATCGAAGGCCATCGGCTTATCACCGATCCGTATTTCTATCCCCTGTATGAGGAAATGAGTCGTCTCAACATGGCGGTGGGAGTGCACGTCGGTAATGGCAACCCACAGATGCTGGATTTGGTAGCGCAATACAACGGCGGCGGCAGTTTCTGGAAATTTCGCATTCCGGTCATCGGCGCATTCCATTCGATAATCATGAGTGAGGTGCCGACTCTATTTCCGCAGCTTCGTTTTCACTGGGCCGAAGCCGCCGCCCAATGGATACCCTATGTGGTCAAGGATCTGCAGCGCCGCTGGGCAACGCAGGGGAAGGAACTACCGGAAAACCCGCTGAAGCAATATCGTCAATTCGTATCATGCCAAACCGACGACGACGTCGATTATGTCATGAAGTATTCAGGAGAGGATAATCTTACGATTGGTACCGACTACGGCCACAATGATCAATCCACAGAGGTGGAAGCTCTGCGCAATTTAAAGAAGACGGGCACGATTAGCGCAACTCAGTACGAGAAAATCACCTATCATAATCCGAAGGCGCTTTTCGGGCTTGTTGAGAATGCATTGTGACGAGTCATTAGCTTCTCGATCGAAAAGTCGAACCGGATCATAAAGGCTAGGAACTGATCTATATTCATCGGCGACGAATGCATTCGTCGTCCAGCTGTAATCCTAAACGCTCTTGATCTGAGATCCAAAAACAATTCTGCCAATTTGCAATTCTGCCAATTTCAGGGATTTATTAAATCGATAATTATCTCAACCAGAAAAGGGGACTCTTAATATGGCTATCAATTCGAAAGCCTTCGAAAGGCAAGAACAAGAAAAGGTCGAATACGACTGGGGCACGCTCTGGCCCAAGTATCATAAAGAAAAGATGAACTGGGCCACTGGTTTTAGAACCAAAGGCGACGTTGACATTCTTTTTCTCTCAGGGTCAACGGGTAGAGATCCGTTCGAAGATGGCCCCTGTAGAACCCCTGAGGAGGAACGATCAGGCAAAGGTAAGGTGGTGGGCGGCATCAAGGAACAGACCCGAGCGACACTCGAAGACATCAAGGCTAGTTTAGAGCAGATGGGTGCCAGCCTAAAAAATATCGTCATGTTCCGTTACTTCCTACGTAGGCGGGAAGACGTCTTCGACATGCGTGATGAGATGTACAAGTTTTTCGAAGAGCACGAGCCTGATCTCAGGCAGCATCCCAGACCGGCGACATTGCTCAGAGACGTAGGGATCGATCTGCCGGATATGCGGATCGAGATAGAAGCTTGGGCCGTTGTACCGCGAAAAAAATAAGCCGGCTCGGACCCCTGGAGATCTCGGACCTATTCATAAAACGGAGCGAAGCCGTTGACGGGACGCTATCAAGCCGCCGGCTCGTTTCATAGCAGCGAGCATGGGCCTCTGTACATTTAGCTCATCGGCTTGTTCGTCTGCACCCCGGTAATTTCGGAAGGAGTATTATATGGCTGAGATTCAGCATTTGGCAATTTGTACGAAGAACAACCGGCGGTTGGCGAGGTTCTATCAGCTAATATTTGGACTGGAAGAGTCTTGGAATCGATTTCAGAACAGTCCTTACGCTTTTTACATGAGCGATGGATATTTAAATCTCAACTGCCTACAGATTCGACCGGGCTCATCGTACAACCGTATCGTTGACGGTCAGGAGATTATGCCGGATGTGGGCATCAATCACATCGGCTTTACTGTCAAGAGTGTCACAGACGTTCAGCAAAGACTGTCATCGCTAGACCCTCCTGTGAAACTTGTCGCGAGTCCGCAGGATGGGCGCTATGAGGAGTGGCGCATCACCGATCCGGACGGAACGATTTTCGAGATTGCCGAAGGAGGTTG
>JAICEJ010000467.1 GCA_025924215.1 Candidatus Binatia bacterium | reverse complement strand
GTGTCGCCGCTGCCGAAGCCGCGGTTGATGGCTACGTCCAAGCCTTTGGAGGCGTAGAAGCCTTTTTCTTTGGCGACGAAAAAGCCTGAATGCAGCCCGCCGATGACCCAGGCCAGCTGAACCACGACCTTCTTGCTTTGCGCTTCGGAGTGCGGCGGAAACCCCGCTGTTACGGCGAGTGTGCAAATCGTAGCCAGGATTGCGCATAAGGTTTTTTTCACGACGACCTTCCTCCTCTTCGCATTTGTATTCTCGGAACTGACAAATCCTTTGGACGTACGCTATCACCCTGATTCCATTCAAGTCAAAGAAGATGGGCACGTGACCACACGGGCCACACTGAAGCGCAGTTCGAAGATTGAGCCCTGCGTGGTAAACTAAACATGCAATCGCCACGAAGATCTCAGCGGGTCGATCGAAGATAAACAAGAAGCAGATGATTCGCAGCTAAACTATTAGGACCTCCGACAAATGTGCGATGCAGCGCTAGTGCCGCGCTGGACGGCTCCAGTTTCAACGTTCCATCACTTCAACGCTTAATTCTCTTGATTGATATCACCGTATTTTTCGTGCCCGCGGGTCTAAGATATAAAGTGCAACCATGCAGAGAGTGCCCGCGATGCTCATCGCCGCCGCGGCCCAAGGCGCGCCGATCGCCGACGACAAGGCGCCGATGAGCATGCCGCCAAGAAGCAATAGCACCTGATTCATGTGAAAGATCGCAATCGCCCGGCCGCGAAACTCAGGCGGGGAGTAACTTTGAATAACGGTTTGCACCAGCGCATGGGAGCTTACATGGCAAAGTCCGATGGCCGCCATCAAAACCATCGACAGCGAGAACCAGGGCGACGCGGAGAAGACCACCACGAGCACGCCGTAAAGCATGACGCCCACCAGCATCATGATGCCGCGCGGCATACGGTCGCCGAAGGTGGCGACGATCAGCGCGCTGCCGAACGCGCCGACGCCCATCGAGGTTAAAAGCAGCCCCTGCCCTTGCGCCCCCACTTGAAGAAGGTCGCGCGCGAAAATCGGTAACAGCGTCGAAAAAGGCACCATGAAAAGCGAGGCGACGATCACGATCAAAAGGCTGCTGCGAACCTCATCTTTGCTCCAGGAAAATTTCCACCCCGACACAATGCTGCGCGCGAAGGATTCGCCCGGGCCGCCATGACCGTGTCGCGCCGCGGCAGCGCGCCGCCCCGATACCATTTGCGTCGTCCAGATGGTCGCGAGAAGAAAAAACACACCTTGTACCCCGTAGGCCACCCCGGTATTGAAAACAGCGATCAACAGGCCCGCCAAGGCCGGTCCGACGCTGCGCGCCATGTTGAAAACGACGGCGTTGAGTCCGATGGCGTTCGTCAGATTCTCCGGCGGCACGGTGTCCGAGATCATCGCGGCGCGGGAAGGCTGAAGAAACACTTGGACACAGGCCATGAGAAACGCGGTCAGATAAACGTGCCACGGCTGAATAAGACCGAAAAGTATCAGCGCTGCCGTGGCAGTGAAAATAAACCCGTTTGCGAACTGAGCCGTCACCACCAGGAACTTGCGTGAATAGCGGTCGGCGACGCTGCCGGCAATGGGCGATAAGAACAAAAACGGGATCGCCTGAATGCCGCGCACAAGACCCAGTTGCAGCGCGGAATCGGTCAATTGATAGATCAACCAGCCGCGCGTCACCTGATCCATCCAGACGGCGAGAGACGCGAATACTTGGCTGTACCAGAGCAAACGGTACTCGCGATGGCGCAGCGCTTCGAATGCGCGCAGCCGGACGAGTAAGCTGATTAGATAACTGAGCGGCTTTTCAGTCTCAGGACGGATGCTTTGGCCGGACGGAACATCGGCCGGTTCTCGGTGACTCAATGGCGATGGCAACTCCAAACTGGCAGAAGGAGAACGAGGAGGCTCGATGACCCTAACGCCGGACGTAAAGTGATTTTATTCGTATAACACGCGGCGGCAAAGCAGGTCCAGTTGCGGGCAATCGACTTAAGCGGGCTCGTCGAACCGGCGCCACCAACTTTGCGTTCGCCATTTATTATCCCGTCGCGCTCGCCGACATCGCTCGGCCTTTACGAACTGAATACGACGGTGCGCTTTATCACGTCACATCCGCCGGAGATCGCGTGATGGTCAAAGTAAAGCCTGACCTAGCGCCGCCCCGCGGACATCAAGCTTGCTTTGCGATCGTCCAGAGAGTTTCCATTCGAGTGACAAGATCTTCGGCTGTTTCCCCTGACGGCAAAAATTGCGCGTAAATCGTGATCTCCGCTGCGCCGAGTTTCCTCGCCGCCGCGACGTCCTCGCCGATCTGCTCCGGCGTGCCAGTGAACTCGACTCGTTCTTTTTCAATGGGCGTTTTGTGAATCTCTACGCCCGTCGTAATAATGAGCTCGAGCGCGGAGGCATCGCGACCGGCCTCTTTTGCCATGTTCTTGATGCCATCGAACATCGCTCCGACGCCGCTCAGCGGAATACCCACCGGAAGCCAGGCGTCGGCGTGAGTGGCGACACGCTTTAAGGCGGAAGGCGTAAATGCCGCCATATAGATCGGCGGATGAGGTTTCTGCACGGGCTTTGGCCCGATGAACGATTTTGCAATCCGATAATAGTTGCCGTGAAACTCCACTGGATCCGTCGTCCAGATTTTCTTGAGTATCTCGATCGACTCATCGGCGCGTTTGCCGCGATCTTGCCAGGCCGCGCCGGCCGCTCCGTATTCATCCGGCGACCATCCGATACCGAATCCCACCCGCAATCGTCCCCCCGACAAAACATCAAGAGTGGTCAGTCGCCGCGCCAACAAAACCGGATTGTACCAGGGAAGGTTGAGGACACCGGTTGCCAGAGCGATGCGGCTGGTGTGCGCGGCGGCAAACGTCAGTGTCTCCACGGGATCGAGCACGTTCTTATACTGAACCGGTAAAGAGCCGTCGCCGATCGGATACGGCGCCCGCGGATTGACCGGCCAGAGTAAGCGATCAAGAACCCAAAGGCTGTCGAAACCCAAATCTTCGGCGCGCTTGGCAACCATGACCAACGCTTCCGCTCCGGCTATCGAACCTACCTGTGGAAGTGCAAATCCGAAACGCATGATAAAACCTCCTAAACAAGATAATACGGCGATCACCTCCGCGGTCCCGCGTTATTCAATGAACCTTAACATGTACTGATCGTGTTCGCAGTGGCGCCATCGAAACTGGGCGCGTCATCTACCTCGGGGTTTGCAGTTTTGCCGCCTTTGCCAGATCCATCTATCCATAAGGTGAAGCGCCGGCGAGCGAGTGGCCCCGATGAAAAGAAAAGCCGAATTTTAGAAATTCTGCGGAGGGAAAAACCAGAACTGGCGCGTCGCCGCTATGGCTTGAGAAGACTCGCCCTTTTCGGTTCCTATGCGCGCGGATCAGCACGAAGGCAGTAAAGTGGATATTTGGTGGACATCGAGCACGAGATCGGTCTGCGATTCGTTGAGCTCGTGAACCGAATTGAGGACGCCCTTCGGATTCGTCCCGAGGTCGTCTCGCGCTGGGCGATCAAGCCACGCTATCGGGAGATCATCCAAGAGGAATTGATCGATGTCCCGTAGGACGGATGAGATTTCGTCGTTTTCACATCAGTAAATTTGCCTGTCCACTATTTCATCGACTGCGACTGATCGCCCTTGAGGATTCAATCCGTTCAGAAGCTCAAACCATGTACGAGTTAACGGTGCGAGTCGTTCCAAACGTTCAAACGTCCGGTCGTTTTAGACCGAAAAGCCTTTAGCCGCTCTTCGCTAACCTTTTCTCGACTATTCGAGCGAACACGCTAGCGCCGAGCGCCAGCGCCGCGTCGTTGAAATCGTAGGCGGGGTTGTGCACTTCGCAGGCGCCCTCGCCCGCCCCGTTGCCGATGTTGAAGTAAGCGCCCGGGACTTTTTCCAGCATAAACGAAAAATCCTCCGAAGCCACGATCAGCGAAGGATTGCGGTTGACGTTGTCCTCCCCGACCACCTCGGCGCAGACACCCGCCACGAAATCCGCCTGCGCGGCATCGTTGACCGTGGGCGCGAAGATGATGCGGAAGTCGACCTCCGCCGTGGCGCCGAACGCCTCCGCGGTTCCCTCGACCACCCGGCGCATGCCGGTTTCAATCAGCGACATGACATCGCGCGTGAACGCGCGCACGGTTCCGGAGAGCTGTGC
>JAICEJ010000466.1 GCA_025924215.1 Candidatus Binatia bacterium | reverse complement strand
TTTCAGTATGCCGCACCCGGACCGATAGCTTCGCTCAAGAAGTCAATCCTTGCGATATAGCGCTTTGACAAAGCCGCTGTCTTCGAGCTGCTGCAGCAAGCTGTTGTCGACGAGCTTTTCGAACGGTACGCGAAGCTGGTCCTTGGGATAAAGATCCAGAATGGCTTGTACCGAATCCTTTCGCACATAGGGAATTTCTTCAAAAACATTTGCGTGCGGCTGATACGCCGGCCGCACGATATCAGCCGAGACTCTCATGCGTTTTGCGATCGAAGCGATGATGAGCTCGGGTTTTTCTTTCGCAAGCTTGATGCTCTCGACATAGGCTCGCAGAAGATTGAGGGCTGTATCGCGCCGCTTCTGGAGAAAGCTGCGCTGCACCTCAATGGCTCCTTGCAAGAACGGAATTTTCAGAGAAGACAAATCCACCAGCTCTCGAAACCCCGGACGAGGCGGTGAGCCAAAGCTCGCATCGACCAGAGCTCGATCGAGTGAAATAAAAGCTTCCGGTAAGCCGGGATGGTGTAGGTACTTGACCTCGCTCTCGCCGATGCCGCCAGATTTCAAGGCTAAGCGAGCGATGGTGTGGCTCGCGGAGCCCGCCCGGGTTACCCCTAGAGTTTTGCCCTTCAAATCAGCGATGGTCTTGATCGGCGAATCTTGACGCACCCAAATAGACATTACCGCAAAATTGCCTTTGGCTGCGATAAATACGAGGTCGCTGCCGGCCAGAACCGCAGCAACCGCGGAGGGTCCGCCGAAGGCGCCGAATTCTACCGAGTTGCTCACAAGCGCCTGCACCGGTACTGCGCCACGGGCGTGAATGACGTTGGCATTGAGACCGTGTTTTTCAAAAAGCCGAGCGTCTTCCATCAGCCAGAGCGTCGCGTTCGTCGCCGCGACAGCTTCATAGATGACGCTGACGGAAGTTCTCTTATCAGAAATGCTTTGGCCGAATGCCTTGGAAGGCCAAGGCGAATTTGCTGCGGTCAAAAAAATCAGCACAAGGATAATAATTGCGGCAAGTTTCTTCATCGTCGGAAGACCGGTTGGCAAGAGGCCATGTTATTTCTTCACCCGAGTCGCGTTTACGCCGCCGGGCATTTTGAACCGGCGCCACTCGCCGCTCCAGTCGCAGCCGCAAGCTTTGCAGTACCACTCGCTCATGCCTTCCCATTCTTCGCGATCGGCGATGATCGCATTGCCTTCGTCAATGAGTTTTTGCAATGCTGGGCTCGGAATGCCGTGGACAATCGGTATGATCTCAACCGAGCCACACTCGGGACATGCACGAGTTCTCTTTCTTGGGCGATTTTGCTTGCCGGCTTTTCCTTCCGCCATGGGTGGTGTCTGTTAAATTTACATTTAGATCGTCTTGCGCACCTCTTTTGCCACATCCACGAGCAGCTTCGCTTTGGCATTGGCAAGTTCCCGGCTGATGGTCATCAAGCCGCAGTCCGGCGCCAAGAGCAGATTTGCCGGATCTATGTATTTGAGAGCGTGGCGCACGCGCTGGACAACCGTTTCTACCGGCGGCACCGGGGAATCACTGGGATCGACGCAGCCGAACATGATCTTGCGACCCTTGCAGATGCCCAGCACCGCTGGATCGTAAGCGCTTCTCGCAAACTCGACCGCGAAACCGCCGATCTTGGTTTTCATCAACTCTTCCAGCAATTCCGGATACTCGTACTGATGTTGCCGATCAGCTCCGCCGGGATAGCCGTAGCAGAGATGCACAATCGTCGGAATCCGAATGTCTTTCAGGCAACGGTCCAGCGCCCGTGCGCCATACGCAAACACCTTTTCATGGTAGCGGGTCATGGCCGGCTCGTCGATTTGCAATACATCGCAGCCGGACGCTTGCAGCTCCAACAGCTCTGAGTTGACCGCGGCGGCAATGTCCATGGCGAGAGCGGGTTCATCGTTGTAGGTCTCGTCCAATGTGCTGTCGATCACCGTCATCGGTCCGGGTACGGCCACCTTGATCGGTTTGGTGGTTTGCCGCTTGGCGAAACGCAAGTCTTCGACGTTGACCGATCCGCGTCGTTTGACCTTGCCGATGATGCGCGGCACCAGGTGTTCCTGCTCACGGCGGCGATAGATCTTTTTAACTGCTTGGTTTTCGACATCGATCCCTTCGAACGCGGCCAGGATGTGGTGAATAAAGCCGATCCGTCGTTGTTCTCCGTCGGTCAGCAAATCGAGGCCGATCTGTTGTTGGGTTTGCAGGATCAAGGCAGTGGCATCGTCCTGCGCCTCTTTGAGCGCGTCGCCTTGCCAAAGAAACCTGACCTGAGTGCGTTCCGATTTCGCCAGCCAAGCGGGACGGGGAAAACTGCCGACGGTCGTGGTGGCCACGGGTGGAAGTTGCATGGGTTTGCCTCCGAAATGTTGCTCCAATCTATACTGAGCCGTGCACTTAAAGACAACCTTTTCATGAAAGATGTTCTGTAGTAGCGTCGGCTTGGAGCGAAAGGAGAAACCAATGGCCGTGCTGGTTAAAGGATTGAAAAACGGTCCATTGGAGATCTCAGGCGCAGTGAAAGTGTTGGACTAAAGGCAAAGAGTACGCCGATGCCGGGGATCCGGTTTATCTCTGTCGTTGCGGCCAATCAAAGAACAAACCTTTCTGCGATGGCAGCCACGCAGTCGTAGGTTTCAAGTCCGAAGAGACAGCCGGCGAAAATACACTGTGATGAACGAGGGAAGGATCCAGATGCCTGGCTCAACTATTCAGTCGTCGCCTTGATCCCTAATGGGTATAAACTTGGACTTTGGCAATGGGAGGTGCCGCTATGGCTATGAGTGACGAACTCCATCTGTATTTGCTCACGGCGGAGGGACTGATCCGCTGCGGCTGGGACGGTCGATCGGACCATGTTGAAATTCTTAATAGCGCGTTGGCTGGAGAAGTTCTTCGTGAGGTGGTCCAAGATCCGTTCGATCGAAATCATCTTTATGCGGCGACAATGACGGAAATCCACGTCAGCGAAGATGGCGGCGCGCATTGGAAGTGGCTTCCGTCTGGAGGTATCGATTTCCGCGATATCTGGGCGATGGATGTTGACCCCACCCGGCGCGATCAAATCTATGTCGGTACGTTGCCGGCCGCCGTCTACGTCAGCGAAAATGGCGGCCGCTCGTTTCGAGAGCTCTCCGCATTTCGCAAGTTGCCTGAGTATGGCAAATGGACTTTTCCTCCGGCGCCGCACACGGCTCACATTCGCTGCTTTGCGCTGGACGCGCGCTTCCCGGACGAGATCATCGTCGGTATCGAAGAAGGCGGCATCGCGTGCAGCCGGGATCGCGGCGAGAATTGGGAGGATATCAGCGGTCCGGAGAGTGCGATGGCGTATCCGGAGTACAACGATCCGGCGGGCATCAAGCCCTACCAGATGGGACAGCATGAAGACGGTCGAGTCTACCGCGACGTGCACTGGGTTTTGCGCCATCCGCGCAGCGTTAGTCGACTCTATGCAACCACCGGCATCGGCACTTACCGCTCCGACGACGGCGGTAAATCCTGGAGCAAGGCGGAGTACGGTATGGGGCGTGCCTACGCCATTCCGATTGCGATACATCGCGACGCACCGGACAGAATATTTCTTGGCGCGGCTGAAAATGGACCAACCTCATGGCTCGGCCACCGCACGGTGCGCGCCGGGCCGTATAATACTATCAAGTTCAGTCCCGACACTTCGGAGAAACTAGGCGGCGCGAAAACTGGAATCTTACGCAGCGACGATGCCGGAGAAACCTGGCGCCGCCTGAACAACGGATTGCCGCAATCTTATCCACACATGACTTGCGGCTTTGCTTTGCATCCGCAGGATGGCAACACCGTGTGCGTGAGCTATACCGACGGTTCGATCTATGCGAGCAACGATGCCGGCGATAGCTGGCGTAAGCTCGACGTGAATGTCTCGAAGCTTTATGGGATCCGGCTGATGGCAGGCAGTTGATCTCATGAGAAGGCGCTTTGCCAGTAATAAACCTGGAGCCTGCAGTTCAATATGACACAAATCGAGCGGCAAACCCTCCGGAGTGAAGACAATAGGCCGCTGGCCGGGCCGGCAAACTCCAGTAATTTATTGGACGCCTGAGAAATTGCCAGCCCAGGGCCAAGCACCATAGAAGGCATTGAGATTGTTCGCTTCTGTGCCTTCGCTCCTCCAGGCTCGCCCCTCGATCGCTATACGGGTGT
>JAICEJ010000465.1 GCA_025924215.1 Candidatus Binatia bacterium | reverse complement strand
TGCTGGCTGAGCCAATCCCCAAAAAACTTATTCGGAACGCCGATTTGGGCGGTCCGGTCTTCAATCCGTTCCAAACGGACTGGCATAAACCAGGTATCATAGACCTGCTTAGGCACTTTCGCTTGGATGTATGCCAGGGCCTCCTGCCAGACCGTTGAGACTGTCATACCTCTTATTCCCCCCAATACACAGGCTTATTCACACCTGTGGATAATGCACAATTCTCTTCAGAAATACTGAGATCTCACAAGGGCTTGTCGGTTCTCAGAGAGGTCCTCAAATTCCTCCTCAGCCGCCACTCAAGAGGTTATGAACAGTGCACTCTCCTCACACTCCGAGTCAATCCCCAACCTGATCCACAGACCAAAAATCTCAAGCGCGCTTTCAGATCAGCCGTTTAGGCGCAATCCCCGTCATCCCCCCTCCTACTCCGAATCCTACGACGGCGGCTGTTTCTTTCTCTGTCACACAAATTCGGAGAAGAACTAAACACGCTAGATCACCACCGTACGATCATATTCAAAAATTTTTTTTACGAGATCATCGTACGTTAACGCATCATCGGCCCTATCATCCCTTAGCGAGAATACAACTCCCCCTGCATGGGGAAACATCCGACCCCCGCTTTCTTCCAGCAGCACGACATCTCCCTGCGATTCCGATGGATGAAAGACTGCCGGATCGATCCGCTCGGGCGGCTTTCGCAGCAGGTAAAGTGTCTTCTTCATGAAAACACCAGTGTTCGATCGCACGATTGGAGAAAAGCGCGGATCTCGCCCGACGATTTCTGGGTCACAGAAAAGCCCTCAAGAAGCGCATCCGTCGCTGTGCCGGTCTCGACGATGAACGGTACGCCGAGCTGAGCGAGAGATGGACGATATTTTTCAAGGATATCGACATCAACCACGTCATCCGTTGCGTCAGTCAACAGAAGAGGCGCTCGTCCTAAGAGCACGATTGTCGTTTCATGATCCCCGGCACGGAGGCCAAGCGCAATGCGCAGGGCTTCGACTGGACGATGCGTTGTTGTCGGATCTTCTGCTATCACCACTGCCACGCGCTTGGACATCGAGTCACACTGCCGACGCGTTACGTAAACGCCAGAAAACGATCACAGCCGTCAATAATTCCGGAAAGCACGACTAAGCCGGAGAGTGACACGCGAGAATCCACATGTTGAGTGGAGACACCATGCTGTTGGCATCCGTAGGCACAGACCGACATTTTCACACCTTCATCGAGTAAACGGCTCAAACGAGCATCTGTGAAGCCTTTGACACCCTCATCAATCAAATACACATACACATCGACACCTTGCCGGACGGCGGCTTCTGCGAGCCGGACCACCGTCTCAATGCTCTGGTCTGCTGGGGCTGTGGATAACAGGAGACCGAGTTTTCTCGCCGGCATGGGAGATCTCTGGACATTAAACAGAATATTTGTTTAAGAATCAATTGGTTATATGTAGTGTCTGGGGGGAGACTACGGGGTTTTTGAGGGGACGTCAATTGGAAAAACCAGCGTCTAAAAACCCTTGATTAGCGCGAGAAAATAACGGGGAAGATCCGACAGGGCCACCGTCTCCTGGACCTTTGAATCCATATTGCGGACCACCGCCGAACCGGAGGTGGCTTCATCATCACCAAGCAGCACGGCAAATCGAGATCCACTTCGATCGGCTTGTCGGAGATGCCCTTTGAGCGTGGTTGCACGATAATCGCTCTGCGCGGAAAGTCCAGCCTGTCGGAGCGCATCCAGTAGACGCACTCCGGCTGGGCGACCTTCTGAACCAAAAGCGGCGACATACACCGAAGGCATAGGGGGTGGAAGCCGCTGTTCCTGCAGCATCATGGCAATCCGTTCGAGGCCTGCTGCGAAGCCCACAGCAGCAGTGGCGGGTCCTCCCAGCAACTCGACCAAGCCATCGTAACGGCCGCCGGCACCAACGGCATTCTGCGCGCCGAGATGCGATGACGTGATCTCAAACGCGGTCAAACAATAGTAGTCGAGCCCCCGCACGAGCCTGGGATTGATGCGAAAGGGAATGTTTAAAACGGTCAGGGTCGAAAGCACGTCATCGAAATGGCCTTTGGCCTCAGGGGACAAGTGAGAGACGAGGTGAGGCGCATCCTCGGTCGCTGTGCGGCAACCCGGTACTTTGCAGTCCAGGACGCGCAGAGGGTTTGTCTCCAGCCGACGCTGACAGTTGTCGCACAACTGCCCGGCGCGGCTCTTGAGAAAGGACACGAGCACAGGCAGATAGGCCGCACGGTCGGTTGTGGTTCCAAGACTGTTGATCTCCAATGTAAGATCCGGTAACGAGAGATCCGAGAGAAATCGCCACAACAGCGCGATGACGTCGACATCGGCCTTGGGATCCTGGGTTCCGAAATACTCGACGCCAAATTGATGAAACTGTCTCAAGCGCCCGGCTTGCGGCCGTTCATGACGAAACATGGGTCCGATGTAGAAATACTTTTGAGGAAGGGGGTCGGCAGCTCGATTGTGCTCAATAAAGGCCCGAACCGTCCCTGCGGTCCCCTCGGGTCTCAGTGTCAGGGACGTGCCATCCCGGTCCGGAAAGGTGTACATTTCTTTCTCCACGATGTCCGTTGCCGCCCCGATGCTGCGCGCGAACAACGTCGTGACCTCGAAAATAGGGATGCGGATTTCTTGAAATCCGTATCGATCTGCCCAGCGTCGGGCGGTCTCCTCAATCACTCGCCAACGCCGCGTCTCTTCGGGAAGGATGTCCTTAACGCCCTTGATGCCTTTAATCATGAGTTGCTCGGCCAAAGGTCAGCGGTGCCCCTCACCCCTGACCTACGCGGCGGGACTATAACGACCAGTTTGCAGGCAAGTCAACGCGCATGCCGACTCTTCTTGCACGAAGCGCTGCGCCGGCGCTATAGTTCGCAACTCCGCATTCCGTTCATGATGGAGTTCATTTGTGAGCAGTGATCGACCGCTCCGCCGCGTCATCGCCGTGGCGCCCATGCCGCCTGAGAAATCGGCGTACGCCCTTGCCCGCTATAGCCGTTCACCTGACTCCATTGAGCACAGTATCAAGTGGGTCCACGGGCACTCATCGGAAAAATTCTGGGAGCAATTCTATTTCGACTACGGGCATGCGTCGATTGCGGACCTGGGCCACGTCATCATCTGCTTTGAAGACATCACTGAGCTAGCCGCCATCCGGCTGGAAGACGAGCCCGTGTGGGACGGTCAGGCCAAGTCGAGTCGCTATCAGAATTTTGCCTCCGGCGCCTGGTACGTGCCGGACGCCATTCATGGGAGCGAGACCGAAGGCACCTACCAGGGCATCTTGCGGAGCCTGGGAGAAATTTATCGGCTGCTCCACGAGCCACTAGTCAGGTTCCTGTCCGAACGGGAACCTCGGCCGGAGTCGATGAAGCCGGCTGATTATCAACGGACTATCACTGCGCGGGCCTTCGACGTGACACGGTATCTCCTCCCCCTCGCCTGCAAAACCAACGTCGGGCAGGTCGTCAGCATCCGGACATTGGAAAAGCAGATCACGAGGCTGCTCTCATCTCAATTGCCGGAACTCCGCATGATCGGCGAAGAGCTGAAAGACGCCTGTCAACGGCCGCCGATGAATGTATGGGGAGAACTTTCGGGGCAAACCGGCGGACTCAACGAACCGATGGCGCCGACGCTTGCGCGTTATGCCAAAGCGAACGAATATCAGGCAACCATCTACACCGACCTGGCGCGGTACGCCAAGGAAGCGCTCCGCAGCACGAGACTGGATGATCCGGCCACCTGGGGAGCGCAAGATCCTGTCGATTTGGTTGAGCCGCATGATCCGCTGGACGAAACGGTTGCGACGCTACTCTATCGCGTGTCCCAGGCGCCCTATCGCAAGCTGCTCGAGGTCGTGCGTGACTGGTCAGAGAAACAAAAGCAGGATACGATCGCGGTGGCGCTGAGCAATCGAGGCCCGTACGACGATCTGCCCAGAGAGTTCCGGACCGGATACGCGTTTACATTTGATGTCTTGATGGATATCGGCGGCTGGCGCGACATGCACCGGCATCGCCGCTGCCAGCAGATCCAACAGAATTTCACGACCATCCACGGGTACGACCTGCCTCCACCGCTGGTTCAAGCCGGACTCGACACGGAATATCGCCAGGCCATGGATGCCGTGCGGGCGGACATCGAGCAGTTGAGGAAAGTGAGCGGGGAAGCGGCCCTCTATGCGATCCCC
>JAICEJ010000464.1 GCA_025924215.1 Candidatus Binatia bacterium | reverse complement strand
GGCTGCGTCATAGAATCCTCCGTTCTCAAGTGTCAATGCAACCATTAGGCGCTCGGTTCATTCTTCCGCTTCGAGACGTTTGTCTCAACGGCCCTTTTGCATCTTCTTGTTAGCACCTGAAAAATGTCGCGCTAGTCACCCTGATCAACTAATTTTTTAATTCGCTGGTGGAAATAGCTCTTCCAGCTTTCAGGCAGAGCCTCGACTGCTACTGCCCGACGAAGAAGTCCGAGATTGCGCTTCTCGCGGGTATAGAGTCGGGTGATATCGCTGACCCGAACGCTATGGTCGGTTTGCTCTATCAATTCGATCGGGTCACCCGAGCCGACCTCACCTTCTTGCAATACAGCAAAATAGAAGCCCGTGCGTTCGCTCGCCAGGAACTTCTTGACGATATCGGAGCGACCGAACTTGATGCCGAGCTTGTAACACGGCATCCGCGGCTCGGTCACCATCACGACAGCGGAACCTACGCGGAATCTGTCACCTATGTTTAACTCGGTTTCAAAAAGTCCCGCGCTCGTGAAGTTTTCACCGAACATGCCCCAGGGTAGTTTCAACCCGGGTAATTCGCGCTTCCAAAAATCGTAGTGTTCGGAGGGATAGGCATAGACGGCTTTGCTGGGTCCGCCATGAACCGAAAGATCAGCCTGACGGTCACCGTCGAGGTTGAGCGTTCGTAGCATAACCCGGCCTGCGACCGGCTCTTTGAAAATTCCTGTCGAGACCGGATCGCCCTTGAGTGTGACGACCCGCGGCAATCCAACATTGACGGAGATGAGTCTCATTTAAGCCTTCTTATTCGTTTAATGCCCCATTGTGAGAACGGCGCGAAAACGCGCCTTGCCGCTGATCATATGTTCGTACGCCTCGGCTGCGCGCTCGAGCGGAAAAATTTCAGTCATAGCACGCACCCCGGCAAACATGCTGAAGGAGAGCGTATCCTGCGAATCGATAGAGCTGCCGGAAGGCCATCCGATGATCGACCGCCGTCCGCCGATCATCAGAGTTCCATCGACTTCGAGGGGCTCATGAGCAGCGCCGAGGATAAGTAATTTCCCATTAACGGCGAGACCGCCCAGGACTGCGCTCATCGCTTTGCCGCTCGTCGCCGTTGCCAGAATGACTTTGGCACCGCCCATTTCGGCTAGGTCCGCCGCAGCATTCTGCGTCTGGCTGTCGATGTAATGCTGCGCGCCAAGCTTTCGCGCGAGCGACTCCTTATCGCGACCTCGGGCGATGGCAACGGTCTTGAACCCCATCTTTGCCGCGAACTGAATGCCCAAATGCCCAAGCCCACCGATCCCGAGTACCGCAACGAGATCACCGGGCCGCGCGCCGCTGTTGCGGAGAGGATTGAAGGTGGTCACCCCTGCGCACATCAATGGCCCGGCATCGACCGCTGATAGCCCTTCCGGGATCAGCGCCAATGCGCCGGCGGGAGCGATCATGTATTCGGCGTAGCCGCCGTCGTAGGCGATGCCGGTCACTTGGAGAGCGATTTGGCAGGTGACGAAATCACCGCGCCGGCAAGAATCACAGTAGCCACAGTGTCCGCCGTGCCAGCCGACACCGACCCGCTGGCCCGGTGTCCATCCGGCAACGCCTGTACCGATCGCATCAATGATTCCGGCAACCTCATGCCCTGGGATTCGCGGGTACTGTATGCCCGGCCAGATTCCCTCCTTGGTGAACGAGTCGCTGTGACAGACGCCGCAAGCTTGCACCTTGATACGCGCTTGCCCGGCGCCAGGCTCGGGTATTTCCCGCTCGACAATTTCCAGGGGCCCTTTTGGGCCAGTGACTTGCGCGGCACGCATCTTAGCCATAACTCCTCCGATGTATCTCTCTCGTTCGATCTTACGCGACAGGTACCATCCGCGATCGAAGCAGCTCCGGCTTGCCTCCCGCGATAGCAGCTGCAGAGCCATGGGTTTGCTCGTGCGGGGTGCCGAACGCGATCTGACTGGTTTCGTCGAGACGCCCAATCTGTTCCTGCGATAAATTTACTTCCAGCGCGCCGAGGCTGCCGCCCAGTTGCTCGTATGTGCGCGGGCCGAGTATCGGAATCAACGCCGTCGTGGACAGACGCGCTTTATCCAACAGCCAAGCGAGGGCAACTTCCGTGGCCGATCGATCGACTTCCTTGGCGATTGCCAATAGCGCATCGAGGATCGCCGTCTCACGTGCCGTCTTCTCCTTGTGAACCAGCCTGCCGAGAAACGAATTGATTCGTCCTTCGTCGCCGATGCGATACTTGCCGGTGAGAAAACCGCCGCCGAGCGGCGACCACAGCGCCGCTCCCAACCCGAGCGCCTCCGCCATTGGCAAAAGTTCCCGTTCCGCGGTGCGCTGCGCTAGGCTATATTCGACCTGGATGCCGGCGATGGGCCCCCAACCACGAATCTCCGCCAGGAGATCGCCACGAGAAATCCGCCAGGCCGGAAAGTTGGACAACCCCGCATAGTGAATTTTTCCGGCGTGCATGAGATCATCGAAGGCGCGAATAATTTCTTCCATAGGCGTCATGCCATCGGCAAAATGCGCCCAATAGAGATCGATGCGATCGATCTTCAGCCGCTTGAGGCTCGCTTCGACGGAGCGAATCATATTTTTGCGGCTATTGCCGGTCCGCGAGATGCCGTCAGTAGCAGTCGTTCCCAAAGTATATTTGGTAGCGAGAACGAAGTAGTCTCGATCGGCTGCGATGAAATCCCCGACCAACTCTTCCGACTCGCCGAACTGATAACTGTCGGCGGTGTCGATAAAGTTGCCGCCAGCATCGACGTAGGCATCAAAGATTTTTTTTGCATCGTCACGCGCCGCTCCATAACCCCAGCGTGTGCCGAAGTTGGCGGCCCCCAGAGCCAGTTCAGAGACACGCAGGCCTGCGCGCCGCCCAAAAATCTTGTATCGCATGGCATTGCTCCCAATAAACAGAAGTTTCAGTACACCTTTGCGAACCGTGACCTGCCGTCAGGCGCTCGACGCCTCGGCGTACCTCGAGCGAAGATATTTGCGATGCAGCACCATAGCTTTAATCGTTCTAAGTGATAGCTTATTGTTGTTCTGTATAGCTGTTAAGCGGTAAAGAACGCGACTCAATCCTGGATGATTGTTTTTTACAAGTAAGGATTGAACCCGGATCATCTCTGACAAAAGCCATTTTTCGCCCCCACTCTCATCAATTCAGTGAACACTCGCTTGGCAAGACGATGCTAAAAATAGCTCCTCCAACTTTCGGGAAGAGCCTCGCCGTCGATTGCCCGACGAAGCAATTCGGTTTTGTGCTTGTCGCGTCTATCTAGGCTGCTGGGCAGACCAACGTTGAGGGAGATGAGTTTCGCGTTCAGATTTCATGCAGAACCTCATGTTCCCCATCACAACATCGCCTGATGAGCGATTAACAAGGAACTCCACTCGCTCACACCTTCAAGAACGCGAACAGATCCTGGTTGACTTCCTCCTTTTGGGTCTGGCAGATGCCGTGCGAACCACCTTTATATATTTTTAACTGCGAGTTCTTGATCAGCTTCGACGACAGCATGGCCGAGGCGCCAATCGGCACGATCTGGTCGTCATCGCCGTGCATGATCAGCGTCGGCACATCAAACTTCTTGAGATCTTCCGTGAGATCCGTCTCCGAAAATGCCTTGATACAAAAGTAGGAAGCAGGAAAGCCCGCCATCATCCCCTGCAGCCAAAAGGATTCGCGCATGCCCTCCGAAACTTGTGCGCCCGGCCTGTTGTAACCATAGAACGGTATGCTGAGATCCTTCCAGAACTGCGAGCGATCGGCAAGGACGCCGGCGCGGATCTGGTCGAACGCCTCCATCGGCAAGCCGCCGGGATTGGCGCTCGTCTTGAGCATCAGCGGCGGAACCGCGCCGATCAGCACGGCCTTGGCCACACGCTTTGTGCCGTGGCGGCCGATATAGCGGGCGACTTCACCGCCGCCGGTCGAGTGCCCGACATGGATCGCGTCCTTTAGGTCGAGCGCTTCAGTCAATTTCGCCAGGTCATCGGCGTAGGTGTCCATGTCGTTGCCGTTCCAAGGCTGGCTCGATCGGCCGTGACCGCGCCGGTCATGAGCGATGCAGCGGAAGCCGCGAGATGCCAAATAGAACATCTGGTCCTCAAAAGCGTCCGCGCTCAGCGGCCACCCGTGGCTGAAAACGATGGGCTGTCCGCTGCCCCAGTCCTTATAATGGAGCTCGATGTCCTGAGAATTTTCTAT
>JAICEJ010000463.1 GCA_025924215.1 Candidatus Binatia bacterium | reverse complement strand
TTCGTCGCCGCCGAAGCCGACGATGCCATGATGACGCATGAAATGGAGCTGCTCGGCGAAGGTCAAATTCTCTTTTCATCGGACTTTCCACACGACGAAGGTCGCGGCGACGCCATGAAAGAGATTCTTGAACGGCATGATCTTTCAGATTCTCAGAAGCGCAAAATTCTTTGCGATAACACCATGCGCTTCTTTGACGGGAATTAAGAGAGGGGCATTGTCTGTGAAACCGCGTTTAGCCGCTGCTTGGTTCTTTACCTTGGCGCTTTTGACATTTTCTTTGAGCGATGCGGCCAATGTCCGGATCGCCATACCGGGTTACAATATTACGCAGCTTGCGTTTTTCGTGGCCAAAGACAGGGGCTACTACAAAGAAGAAAATTTGGATGTCGATCTAATTCAAATGACCGGCACACTGGCCAATTTGGCGCTCATAACCGGCGAGGTGCCGTTCACCAGTGTTCCGGCGGCGGCGATGAACGCCAACTTGCGCGGCGCCAATCTGCGCGTGCTTTTTTCCAGTTACGAGCGGCCTTTGTTTTGGCTCATGACCCGCGCACCGATACGCGACATTAAAGAGCTCCAGGGCAAGAAATTGGGCGTACCGGGATTCAACTCGGCGGGCTATTTCCTGCTTCGAGAGTATCTCTCTAAGCACGGGATGGAGCCGGGAAAGGATTATACCTTGCTTCAAGCCGGTGACAGCGGGCCGCGGCTTCTGGCGCTGCAAAACAATTTTGTCGATGCGACGATTTTGCCGTTACCTTGGAATATCATGGCGCAAGATATCGGCATGCATGAAGCCGGCTCTATGGCCAAAAGCGATCTTATTGCCCCGAGCGGCGCCATCGTAGTACGCGAGGAATTGCTCCGTAGCGCGCCGGCAGTGGCCGAACAGTTCACCCGCGCAACTTTGAAAGGCCTGCATTTCGCATTGCAACGGCGCAGCGCGACGATTCCGATCATCACCCGCAGCCTCAAAATAAAAGACGATCTGGCGGCTAAAGGTTATGACGCCGCTCTTCCAGCGCTGACCCAAGACGGCACATTTAGCGAAGAGTCTCAGAAAAAGGCGGTGGAGGCAGTATTGCGCATCGCCGGCGCAAAAGAATCTCTGCCGCCGGACAAGTTCTTCAACTTCACAGTCACCAAAAAAGTCACAGCCGAGTTGCATGCAAAAGGCTGGAAGCCGTAAGCCTGGGGCTATTTGATCTATGACCTAGTCCGACGATTGGAACTTTTATCATTGCGAAGAAGACTCTGTTTACAGGCTGCCAAAAGGATCTCAGATACAAGGCGCGCGAAGTTCGATGAGCTGAGGCGTACGCTTCAGTACGTTGAAGCGAATCGGGCGAGCGCAACGAAGTATATGAATCCTTTTCAGCGGCCTGTTAACTTTGAAAGAGCATCGTTAAGTATCCGGTCCCATTACTCCCGTGATAGCACAGCGATTGACCTCTGACATCTTGGCCTAGAGCGCCGCGCATCATATAGAGATGGCCTGCGCGACCCTCGGGATTCCAGGTCTCGAAATCATCTTCGCTCATGTCTAGGAGCCTGCCATGCTGGCCTCTCTCCAGCCACTCTTGAGCGAGCCGATCGAAACGTTCCCCCTGCGGCACCACGTATTCCGGTGGCTTGGAAAAATCGAAGGTATGAGATAACCCGCCGCTGGCGACGAAAAATGCTCTGCGATCCAGTCGCCGCACCGCTTGGGCGATGATCTCGCCAAACCGCCGATGCGCTTCGCGAGGTCCGCGCCACCAAATCGAGCACGGCAAGAGCGGAATGCGCCGCTCCTGGCACAGTAAATGGCCCGGCACCCAGACTGCGTGCTCCTGCGCGACCCGATGAATACGTCTAACCGGCAGTCCCGCGCCGTGCGCGAGGCCGCCAATCAGGGTCGCGAGCTCCGGGTCGCCTGGAAAGCTGAAGAGTTGCGGTTCCACGCCCTGGTAAGAGGCATCGCAGCCATCGTGGTGTTGCGCTCCATCGTCTATGAAAAAACCGTCCCGCGGCATCCAATGAGTTGACGCCAAGACAATCACGTCGGGTTGCCACTGCTCCAAGTGCCGCCGCACTTGCTCGATGGCGACCAGCGATTTATTGCGATGATCGTTGGGGCGGTGGCGCGCCTCGTACATCGGAATCGTATGCGGCAACACGGCAGCGCCGATGAATCGGCCGTTGCCGGCCGCGCTCGGATTGGCAACGAACGCGGGCTCCGCGCCGCAAAATTCCCTAGCACACCAGGCCGCAAACTCTGACGATTGCGGTTCCGCTGGGAGGATCCCAGCCACGTCCAAAGAGATCAGCCGAATCACCGGGACCTGTTCCCGCGCAAGGCTTGCCGCTGGTTCGACCGGCAGCAATGCAACAGTGTAGATACAGTCGTATTTCTCACTCACAGACGTGCCGTTTACCTGGCGAGTGATCGAACGCGGATAACCAAGCACTTCGATATCGATGACCACGGCGGGCCGATCGCGGTAACGGGCCAACGCCGGCGTCCATAAATCGGTCAATTGGACCAAAGTGCCTGGCTCGAACATGTCATCAATGGTTCGGTAAGTCATAGAACACCCCGCGGTTTGTTGACGTTGATCGGTCACCAACTTAGCAGAACAATATGGACGTTCGCCACAACCGAACCTGGCGAGGTCGTCTTGCATTTAATTAGCAATTTTCTTCAGCAGCAGTTTCGCCATCGTTCAGCCGTCTGCTGCGCTTTTTGTTTTATCGTTCATTGGCTCGTCTCGTGTCACTCCGTTCAAGCCGCTTGGATTCCGAGAACGAATTTACTGAGGCGAAGGCATTTGAACGGTTCAAACGATTTGAAGGGCGCTCTCATCGAATCGCTGTTGTTTAAATGAGCCCTACCAAAGTCCTATTACAGTTGACACACTACGGCTTAGATGGATAAATACCGCGCAAGGTAAGCACGATCTCATGCCAGACCTCGCACAGGCTCCTTCCCCATCGGCGCGCAGCCAAGCCGGCAGCGTTATCAAGGTTGAGGGCGTCTCAAAATTTTTTCAAACACCGAGCCAAGAAAATCTAGGCGCGTTGCTAAACATTGATTTAGAGATCCGGCACGGCGAGTTTGTTACCATCGTCGGGCCAAGCGGCTGCGGCAAGTCCACTTTGCTCAAGCTGATCGCCGGATTTTCACCTGTCTCCGGGGGCCGTATTCTCTTCCAAGGCGAGGAAGTACGCGGTCTCAACACCAGAGTCGGCTACGTCCCTCAGGAGAGCAAGCTTTTCCCCTGGCTCACAGTCGAGGAGAACGTCGGTTTCGGATTGAGTCCCAAAAAGTACTCGCGGGCTGATAGAGAGCGGCAGGTGAGCTATTTTATCAAGCTCGCGGGCCTTTCCGGTTTTGAAAAATACTACCCCGCGCAGCTATCGGGCGGCATGGGCAAACGGGCTTCGATTATACGCGCGCTTGCTTATGAACCGGCGGTGATCTTGATGGACGAGCCGTTCGGTCCATTGGACGCGCAGACGCGTATGGTGCTGCAGGATGAGTTGTTAAAAATTTGGGAACAGAAACGCCAGACCATTGTCTTTGTCACACATGACCTGGTTGAAGCCGTGGCTCTAGCCGACCGCGTGGTCGTGATGACGCATCGTCCCGGCAAGATCAAGGATGTTATCAACATCAACATGGCCAGGCCGCGCAATATTTTTGAGATTCATCGACAGGACGGTTTTGACGATGCCTATGGGCGTCTGTGGAACATCTTTCGTCACGAGCTCAATATCGGCCGCCCCAGCGAGCAAGATTCATGACGGATCCAGTCGGCCAACCACGCTCCGAGACAACCCAGCAAAAACCAACCGCAACGCCAAAGTCGATATTTTCGCGCACTGTTACCGTAACGCTAATCCGCAGCGGCATTGTCGTCGGCTTTTTCCTCGCGTGGGAATTCGCGTCCGGCAGATGGATCGAACCATTTTTAATCAGCAGCCCCAGCCGTATTTTTACGTCTCTGTTCAGCGGTTTCTACTCAGGTGATTTAGTCCAGCACACCTGGGTGACTTTTTTAGAAGTCGCGATCGGCTTTCCGATCGGCGCTATCACCGGTATCGCCCTCGGCTACGGTTTCGGCCGGAGCCGATTGCTCGCCGAGGTTTTCGAACCGATTATTATCGCGCTCAACGGTATTCCACGCACCGCGCTGGCGCCTCTTTTCATCGTCTGGTTGGGAATCGGCCTGTGGTCGAAAGTTGGCGTGGTATTTCT
>JAICEJ010000462.1 GCA_025924215.1 Candidatus Binatia bacterium | reverse complement strand
GCCGTGGAGCGCCGGAAAGTTGCCAGGGTCGGGGTCCTCGCCACGACGAAGAATTGCAAGCCGCTCCTTCATCGCCGCAATCTCAACTGTCTGCGACGCTATGATCTCTTCCGCTACACGGCGTGTCACAGGATCCTTGCCGTAGATGAGCGCCAACCGCGCCATTTCCACCGCTCCCTGGTGATGCGGAATCATCATCGCCAGGAAATCGACGTCCGGGTTACCAGTAAAGCCGGGCGCATGCATATCCTTCATCATCGCCTGCATACCTACTTCCATCTCGCCGGCAAAGCCGTGTAGCGCCGCGGAACCTGCCGCCGGCGGGTGATCAATCGTCGCGTGGTTCGTCTGGGAACAGGCGGCCAATGCTGCCATGGCCCATACGAAACCGATTCTTCTGATCCCAAGACTCATGGCTCTCTCCACTTCAAGCGGTTTGGCTGCGGGCGCCGGGCCGCACATAGACCAGATTGATGCTCTTTTTATTGCGCAGCTTTCCGGACGGCACAATCAGGTCGCCCAGAGGTATCTGCGCGATGAATTGCGGTTTGAAGGGATCACTGACGTCGAAAGCAGTGCAAACCGTCTGTCCGGCATTCGGCGTGTTGGGTAGTTCGTCCTGTTCGTGCGCGATGTACAGCAATGAGTTCTCAGGATTGGTCCACAAGCCGTGCGCCTCGCGGCCATGACTAAAGAACATGCCGACGACCTTACGGCTGCCAGGGGCCGCTGAGCGGTCGATGATGGCGATCTGGCTTGCGGCTATGCCTCCCGGTCCGCCGTCGTCGACGCGCGCGAGCGAGGCGTAGCCGACCTTGCCTCGGGTATTTTCCACAAACTCCACATGATTGGGCCGTGCTAATTTTCCCAGGGCGATGGCTTCGAGCGCTTTCGGTTCGGTATCGACCGACCAGGCTGAAACCGCATCGGCCAACTTGTGCGAAAGCCAAAGCTCGGTGCCGTCGGGCACGGTTTTCTGAAACGGGGTGAAGCCGAACGGATCTTGCGTCTTGATGTCGATTAGCATGCGTCGTTTCGGCCGGCTGAAGCCGTCGGCACCGAAGTGAGTATCCATGACCTCTAGTTGCGAAGCCTTCTGCGAGATTACGAACGCAAGCATTCCATCGGCCGAGAACCAGACCTGTGCCGGCCCATTGATACAATCCACATATTGGCGCACCGCGCGCGAAGTGCCGCCGCGAGACTCGTCAATCGCTGCCGCGGTATCGAGCACCGCGATGCGATTCTCGCCGCGAACCGTAACCCAGAGCTCTTTACCATTGCGGCTGAAGGTGGGTTCGTGCGGCTCGCGGCCCACCAGCACGCCGGTGGTGATCCTTTCGGCATTGGTTTGATTGCTTGCCTGTGGATTCGGCGTGTTGCCGATCACCTTCATGGTCTCGAGATCAATGAGATAAACGTTGCTGGTTCCTCGGCCGGTGCAGGCCAGCAGCTTGTTATCCGGCGAGGGGGCAGCGCCGTGAATGTTGATGGCGCCATGGTACAGCGGTTTGGCTATCATGCTGGCGTGGCTCGGCGTCACGCCACCTGTCACCAGACGAAACGGCGGGCGTGGATCCTCATCAAAAGATGTCAGATTGATCGTGCCGGCGACCGTGTTGGTGGTCGGATCAATCACCGACAGCGTGTTGGAATCCTCGTTACACAACAGCACTCGGTCGCGGCCATTGGCGCCGGAGGCGCTCTGTGCGAGCGCCCGGCCAAATGGCAGTGTTGCACCGATTGCCAAGGCCGCGATGTTGGCGACGAATTCGCGTCGAGTCCAATCCATAATGTTCCCCCGATCTCTTCGTAGAGGCCTGATTGATCGCGTTTCTCAAGGTTCCTCGTCCATCCCATGGGTGACCGATGATTATTCGCATCCGTCTCGATCGCTTGCAACTAGTCTCGATCGATGCACAAAACCATCGGACGCCAGGTAGGAGTGAACCGCTCAAGGCAGGCTCGACCGTCTGAACCTGCTGCGTGAGATCAGCCATAAAGACGATACGGATCTCTCTATGAATTGCTCGCTCCAAGCCGATCATGTTAAGACATGCCAAGGTTGTCTGCGTGTTGGATGAGACGGCAGACCGATCTTAATGATAGGGGGGGAACGCCGATGGGAGCGATTGACGCAGATGCACATGTGATCGAGACGGTGCAGACATGGAGCTACCTGGAGAATGATGAAAGACGTTACACTCCGCAACTCATGACTCAAACCTTCGGCGAGAAACTTCTCAGTAATGAAGGAATCGCCGTCCCCGAATTCTGGGTGATCGAAAACCGCGCATTCGGCAAGGACCGCAATGTGGGCACGGATACGTCAAAGGAATCGCGTGAAATGCTCAGTGTCCAGGCGCGGCTCGCGCATATGGATGAGCTCGGCATCGAAACGCAGGTGCTTTATCCGACGCTATTTCTCCGGCCGGTTCTGCAGGACGCCGAACGCGAGCGTGCTCTGTGCAAGTCTTATAATCGTTGGATGGGCGAGCTTTGGCGTCAGGGCCACGGGCGATTACGCTGGGTGGCCAAGCCCCCCCTGCGTTTGCTGGAAAAAACACCCGCCGCGGTACGACAAGAACTCGAATGGTCCAAGACAAACGGCGCCTGCGGCATCTTCATGCGCGGCCTGGAATGCGAGCGGGCGCTCGGCGCTCCGTATTTCTACCCGCTCTGGGAAATGGCGGCCGAACTCGATCTTCCCGTCTGCATTCATTCGGCCAACGGCAGTTTTATTCATCATGACTTCTTCGCCGAAGATACTAGCTTTACTAAATTCAAATTGACTGTCGTCGGCGCTTTTCATACCTTGCTGGAGAAAGAAATTCCGAAAAAGTTTCCGCAGGTTCGCTGGGGCTTCGTCGAGGTCAGCGCCCAATGGGTGCCCTACGTTCTCAACGATCTAGCCGATCGCTTCCGGCGTCAGGGGAGGCCGTTTCCAGGCGAACCGCTTGCGGCAAACAACCTGTGGGTGGCGTGCGAGAACACTGATGATCTGCCTTACGTCTTGAGTCATGCGGGCGAGGATCGTCTGATGATCGGCACCGACTACGGTCACCATGATCCCTCGACCGAGCTCAACGCCATTCATCTGCTGCGCAATGATAAACGAATTGCACCTGGGGTGGTCAGCAAAATCCTCGAGACGAATCCAAAGAAGTTCTACGGTTTCAATTGATGAAGCCGAGCAGGGCTGACCGAAGGAGGGTACTGCCAATGCCGCACATTCCTTATGCCGATCCGGCGTCTATCACCGACCCGGAAATTCTGGGTTACCTCGAACTGGCGCGCAAAGAAGGTACGCCCCGGCCTGAGAGTCAAGCGATCCGGGCCAATAATCCAAGTGTCATTCGGGCGTTCTCGCAAGCATGGGAACTGACCTACCGGCAGGGTGTTTGCGATCATGCTCTAAAGGAGCTCTGCCGTGTTTATGTTTCAAAGTCGATCGACTGTGAATACTGAGGAGTCCAGCGTTCCGTCCAGGCTGGACGGAAGGGTCTGACCGAGGACAAGATTGATGAGCTGCTGAATTTTGCCGATTCGGAAAAGTTTTCGGAACGGGAAAAGGTCGCGCTGACCTATACCAGCGCGATTATCTGGAACTCAGGAATCGCTGACAACGCACTTTGGCAGAAGTTGCATCAGCACTTTACCACCGAAGAGTTGGTTGAGCTCGGCTTTTTTGTCGCGCTTACCTTGGGACAGCAGCGCTGGATCAAAACGCTGGGTATCGCTCATGGAGAGGTTTTAGGCGATACCACGACCGGGCTCACTCCAACTCTGAAAGTAAAAAGCTGACGCAAGCAGCGTCCTGAACGTCAACGAGAAAGAGTGCAACCACGCAATCTAGCAACGACCTCTGACATGGCGGTTACTTTTTTCAGAATTACGGCTACCGCTTCGATTTCGATCAGCATCTCCGGTTCGGCCAATTGAACACCCATGATGAGAGTGCTCGGCGGCGCATGCGGCAGATATTTCTTACGGCCTTCCCGGTAACCATCGGCGTGGCGAGCGTCGGTGAGATAGATCGTGGTCTTGATGACATCCTCAAGTCCACTTCCTAAACTCTCCAGCGTTGCTTTCATATTCTGGAACAAGTACTCCGCTTGTTCGGCGGCTGTTGTCCCCCTCACTTTTTGAGTTTTTGGATCCTTGGAATCCTCGCCGGCGAGAAAAATAAAATCGCCGTAAACCGACGCTTTGGAATATCGCCGAGGCGGATCGTGTTTGATGAATTT
>JAICEJ010000461.1 GCA_025924215.1 Candidatus Binatia bacterium | reverse complement strand
TTTGCTAGGAGCGGAATGTCGTCAGGTACTTCCCGCAAAGCCGGAGTCTCGATGTGGATCACTTTCAAACGGTAGTAAAGATCAACGCGAAAATGCCCGTCCTTGATTTCACGTTCCAGGTCCTTGTTGGTGGCGGCGATGATGCGCAGGTCCAGGGGCAGCGCCGTTCGGCCGCCGACCCGGGTGAGAGACCTTTCCTGGAGTACCCGCAGGATCTTGGCTTGCGAGGGCAGGCTGAGGTCGCCTATTTCGTCCAGAAATAGTGTGCCGCCCTGAGCCTCTTCGAATTTGCCGATGCGCCGGTCCACGCCTGTGGCAATACCCCGTTCGATGCCGAACAGTTCCGCTTCGACGATGCTCTCGGGCAGAGCCGCACAGTTAACCGCTACAAACGGATGTTTTGACCGCGGGCTGTTGTAGTGCAAGGCCTTGGCCACTAACTCCTTGCCTGTTCCGCTCTCGCCCTGGATGAGTACGTCCACGGAGCTGTCACGAATTTGATCGATCAACCGGACTACCGCCTGTATACGGTGGCTCATGCCGATAATGTTTCGCGTCGAAAATTCGCCGCCGATCTCCTTCCCTGTCTCATTGTCTTGCTGGCCTGGTAGTACCCTGTCTATCTGTGTTGTTTCGATGGCATCGCAAACATGCGCTGCTAGTGCTTTAAGGGTGTTCACATCCTCGTCGGTAAACATTCCGGACTTTTTGTTGATCGCCTCGCCGACGCCGATGATTTCACCCCTGGCATTCCTGATCGGCACTGCGAGCAGGGTTTTAGTGCGGTAGCCGATCTTTTGATCTACTTCTTTGAAGAACAACGGATGTTCATAAGCATCGCCGACATTGATCGTCTGACCGTTCATCGCCGCTGCGCCGGCGATCCCCAAGCGGGCATCGAACAGCAGAATTCTTTTTTCTTTCTCATGGGTAATGACTGACCAGAGCTCACACTTCTCGCGATCAAGTAGAAAAATGGTTGCTCGGTCGGCATGCAGGAGCGCGGTGGCTTCGGTGGTGATCAGCTCCAAAAGGGAGATGATATCGCCCACGGAGGTCTTTCGTTTGCAGGCTTCGAGAACTGATCGTAGTCGGTCCAGGCGGGACAGTTGGTTTTCAGGTGAAGGCGAGCAGACTTCGTCCATCCGCCTCTGAGTAGCACATCAGCAAAAAGAGTGTCAACGAAGCTGGCTTTCGTAAATGTTAGTCAATGTTGGCTACGCTGAGGCGTAACCCGTCCCGAGTGCAGTGGCAGCGCAGGCTTTATTTTTCGACTGAAGACTGCTGCTTTCTTAAGATTAGCCAGACGGCCTATGTGTTATGGCGACGAAGTATGTGTGCCAGACTGTAGATATTCCGAAGTTCTATGCTGCCGGGCTACATGGCGTTCTTGCTAATCACCGCAGCTTTGCTCCCCCTGATTGATGAAGTTCTGCGTAATTTTCCATCCCAAGTTGCCTTTTGCCCGCTTCAAGCTCGTGAATCATTGCTAATACTCTTCGGCCTAACGGCACAGGGAGATTCATCCTTTCGCCTTCGCGAACCACATAGCCCAATGTGAAGTCTACTTCGGTTGGTACGCCTTTTTGAATCTGCCGCAGCGGCCCTTTGCGGTCATCGTCTTTCCACGACTTTGCCATTTCATTGATGACACCGAGCCTTCTTTCCATGGGAATACTTGGGTGAAGATCAGGCGGGTTGTATTCTGCCAGCCCAATAAAGCGTGCCCCGGCCGCACTCCCTACTGCGACCACTTCGGCTAAGAAATCCGCGAGCAACCGCCGGTTAGCATCGCCGGCGCAACTGTTCGCCAGGGCGACATCGGCAAGGGATCCAAAGAAGCCAAGGCATGTATACGTGAGCTTGCTCCAGAGCACGCCGCGGATGTTGTCGGAAATCTCAGTATCTATCACTGGATCCAGCAACTCGTGCAATCGACTTAGTTGCGGCGTGGTCCTGCCGTGCAAATGGCCGATATACAGATGCCCGCGGGTGGAAGTTTGGACATGACCAGGAGCAACCTTGCGGCAACCCATGCGGATAGCCATACCCACGGTGCGGTCGGCGCCGACCTTTTCTTCGAGCAGGGGAGGAT
This sequence comes from Candidatus Binatia bacterium, assembly GCA_025924215.1. GTDB lineage: Bacteria > Desulfobacterota > Binatia > UBA9968 > UBA9968 > WHTF01. The sequence continues at coordinate 2,153 of JAICEJ010000461.1, read as the reverse complement.
TGATGCCGTTTTGCATCGAGACCAGCAGCCCATCATCGTTAAGGGCAGGGAGGACCGTTGCAAGCGCATCAGGAGTATAGTTCGAACGCACGGCGATAAAGCCGATATCGAACTTGCCCTTTATCTCTTGCGGAAAAACAATGTTAACTTTGACGTTGAAGGGGCCGTCAGGCACGTCCACCTGCAATCCATGGGCGCGAATGGCCTCGACGTGTTCTTTATCAACATCAACGAACATGATGTCATGGCCGGCGCGCGCTAACCGGCCGCCGATAATTCCGCCGATGGGTCCAGTTCCTATAACGATCATGCGCATAGAGAAGATCCTTCTTAATAAATGAAGCGAGCGATTCCACTCTTATGCGAAATCGACCAAGGCGGTCAACTCGTTTCTACTACCATCCACGAGCCGCGGTCGCTGATTATTTATCGTCTTTGTCTTGACCCTGCTTTCACAAAGTCTCTATAGTTTAGACTATGATCCGTGCCGGAGTAGGACAATCCACCGAAGCCTCCACTGAGAAAGCCGTTGAGCAAGCTTTTGCCGCGGCTCTTGCCCATGCAGAGATCAGGCAGGCTGATATGGCACTGATTGTTTTGACGGCGGAACACATGCGTGATCAGGAAAGACTTCGAAATGCTGTGTCTCACGCGGCCAACCACGCCGTCGTGGTCGGCTCCAGTGCCGCCGGTATTCTCACGGGCGAGGGCGAAGTCGAGGGCAGTCATGGGATCGCAGTACTTGCGCTTGCTTCCGATCAACTGCAAGCGAATGCTTTTTTGTTTGAACCGCTGCGCGGGCATGATGCCGAAGCGGGAGCGAGAATAGCGAAACTCGCCGGACCCGCCCTGGGTGGCAATCTTCTCACAGTGCTTATGCCTGACAGCTACAATGGCCAGGCGCAGGAAATGCTGCAAGCGATGGAGCGCGAGATCGGCTACTCGCCGGTAATCGGAGCAGGCTCTTCGGAGAGTGGCGTTGCAGGCGCGACTTTTCAATTGTGCAACGATAAGGTTGCCACCAATGCCGTCGCGGGTCTCCATTTGTCGGGTTCGTTTGAGTCATTTATCGACATTACGCAAGGCTGCCAGCCGATTACTGAGCCGCTGGTGATCACCAGAGCCGATGGAAATATCATCTACGAGATCGATAATCGTCCAGCGTTTGAGGTCTTTACCTCTGTGCTCAAGGGACCGTTGCTTGAAGATCTCAGGCGGGCATTGATGTACGTATTTGTCGGCGTGCCAGCTGATCGCCGCAGGAATAGCGTCGGCGGAGGCGAGTATTTAGTACGCAACATCATCGGCTTGGATTCCGAGAAAAAAATCATCGGTGTCGCGGACGAAGTAACTGAAGGACAAGCGATGATTTTCACGCTGCGCGACGGGCAAAGGGCGCGCGACGATCTCGGACAAATGCTAAAGCGTCAGGCGCAACGCCTTGACGGCAAAAAGCCTGTTTTCGGTGTTTACTTCAACTGTTGCGCGCGCGGCGCATCGCTGTACGGCATCCCCGGCATCGACAGCGCTTACATTCGGCAGGTTCTGGGCGATTTCCCTTTGATCGGAATGTTTGGTGGATACGAGCTTGCGCCTCTGGGTGGCGCGAACCATCTTTTTGCCTATACAGGAGTTTTGGCGCTGATCGCGGAAGGGAATTGATCCGCGACTTAGAAAGGAGATCCGCAGCGGACTTTAAGCAACATTTCAGACGTGGTTAATACTTTTCGAAACAAAGGGGATTAATGCCTCTAATTAGCGGCTGCCGATCCGCTTGCGTTTATTCGCCAGATAATCGACGACGATGTAGTTGCCCATCTGGTCGGGCGAGGTATAAAAAACCCGGCCGGCGTTGAGGCGGGAGAGCTGGTCGACGAAACCCTGCCGGTAAAAATCTGCCCCCAGCATGAATGTATTGATCTTGATCCCGCTTTGAGTGCAACGCCTGACCTCCTTGAGAGTTTCACGAACAATGCGACCGTGCAGCATTGCTGAGCCCCAGCCGCTGTGCAACCTGCCGCCCTGGTCAAGAGTCGCGGCGGTGGGTTCGCCGTCGGTGATCAGAATGATTTGGCGATTTGCCGATCGGTTTGAACCGAGAAGCTGACGCGCGAAACGAAGCGCTTCTTTGATATCGGTGCCATGCTCCATGA
>JAICEJ010000460.1 GCA_025924215.1 Candidatus Binatia bacterium | reverse complement strand
TCCCGCACGCGCTAAGCGCGCAGCGGCGAAGTAGAGCTGTCGGCAACAACGCGCTGTCAAGCGAAGCTGATTCGACGCTCATCGGTGTCGGGGTAGGGGTATTCCATGTGTTTTGCCGTTGCCCTGGCAACGGCCTCGCCGCAATACCGCGCCACCAATCTGAGCGTCATATCAATGCCGGCTGAGATTCCGGCCGAAGAAAAAAACGCGTTTTCCTCGACGAAATGCAGGCGCCTCTCAACGGTGACTTTTGGAAACATTTCCTGCATCGAGTCGAGAAAACGCCAATGGGTAGTAGCCCGCTTCCCGTCGAGCAGGCCCGCTTTGCCGAGTAACAAGGCGCCCGTACATACAGAACTCAGCGTCTCAACCTCTCTCGAGCGGCCTGCAATCCACTTCAGCAGGCGCTCGTTGTTCATGTGATGTCGAAAGCCCCAGCCACCGGGGACGAGAAGAATGTCCAACTTCGGACAACTATCGAGATCGTGATCCGGCAGGACTTTCAAGCCGCCGGTCGCCACCACCGGTGACTTGCTTTCGGCTACGAGAAAAGCGCAAAACGGGGATGGCTCCTCGCGTCTCTTTTCTTCGTTTAAACGTGTGACTGAGAAAACCTCAAACGGCCCACAGAAATCGAGCACCTCGACTTCCTCGTACACGACGATGCCAACCTGTTTTCTATCCATCTCGGTCCTCCCGAAGATATGCCCCCGTTTCCGCGCCACACGCGCAGCGTAGCGAGCTGACGCGTCGCACAGCAATGCCAGTCGCGCTTGTTGTCGACTTCATCGAGATCCGACTCAGCGCTGGATCACAATGATTTATCAACGATCTTCCAGTACGAGTCTTTCCTGATCACCTTGCCGTCCCGAAATTCCCAGTGGTCGCATCCACGTACTTCAATGCGGACTCCGTCGGGCGTCGTGCCGGTTAGCAGCCACTCGGACACGCCCCTGTTGCCGCTGACCCAGTGCCGGTCGTCGCTGTAGTGCACGTCTGGCAGGCCCTTGAAGCGCATCGCCAAGCCTTCGCGAACAGCTGCTTTGCCTGTGAAGCGTTTGCCCCAGGGATCCGGTCCTCGAGGCAGGTCCAACGAGCAATCGTCGGCAAAGAACTCCATGATGGCGTCCAAGTCGTGCGCGTTGAACGCATCGGCGATTGCCTTCAATGTTGCGACGGATACCGATTGCCGTTTAGCCATGCCCGTTGATCCCCAGAGCGCTCTAATGTTCGCGTCTTGCCGTGCCGCCCAGGCGGCGTAGCAAGTGGAAGACGTCGTTCAACAACACGCCGTTAGACGGCAGCACTGCCTCGTCTCGCTTTGCGAATTGCCAGCACGAATAGTGCACCGCTGATTCCCCAAAGGATGCTGTTCCCTACAATGATTGCCCATTCCAATTCACCCGGCATCCCAACCCTCAGTAAGCGAATGCCCGGCTGAAGAAGCACTTCTGCTATCGCATTTGCAGTTGATTCCAATATCCCCGGGGAACCTGAATCCCAACGTTTGATCCCGATTGAAAATGCCAGCACGAAGCTCCCAGCGGCGGCGACCAAGTGCAGTACGGAGAGAATTACCGCGATCTTCAGAAAGCCCCGCCGTCTGTCTAACGTGCGCGTTTTGCCGCGCTGCAGAGGGGCGGCAGCCCGCCGGCTACCTTCTCGGCTCATATCGCATCGCCACCGCTCCAGAGCTGAGCTCCAGCCGGCTCACGAGCTTCAAGTCGACGGGCTTCGATAGCCCCTCGAACAACGTTGGCCCATGGCCCGCGAGCCGGGGATGTACCACGAATTCGTACTCATCGATCAAACCGAGCTCCGTCAACGCCAGGGCGAGCCTCACACCGCCCACGTACAGCCCCTTACCCGACCTCCGCTTGAGAGACTGAACGGCTTTCCCCAGGTCCCCGCGGACGAGCTCCGCGTTCCAATCGACCCGCTCCAAGGTGCTCGACACCACATACTTCTTCGCCGCGTCGATCGTCCGGGCGAAGGGCTCCATCCAGGATTCCATCCACTCAGGCCTAACTCCCGTTTGCGCCGGCGCCCGCCACGCTGCCTCCATCATCTCGTAAGTTACGCGTCCAAAGAGGAGGGCGTCGGCGCGCGCGATGGTCTCGGCCGCGTGACGATGCAAGCCTTCGTCCGGGACGATTGCACGATGATCGCAGCAACCGTCCAGCGTGACGTTGATGGAATACCGAAGGGGGCGCATTACGGTGCTTCCGGAGCCGGCTAACGTGGAAATCAGCGGCCGCCGGAGGCAGTCCGCTTCATGGCATGTTATGCCGGTTTTCGAGCGACGATGCGCACTCCGCCGAGCTTATCGCCGACGAAGCAACCGACAAAGTGACTGTACGCCTTGTCGTATTCCAGGAAGCGTGCCTCACCAAACTCTGCGATCGTCGTGTCGCGCAAAGAGCGGTACATCTCCAATCGCTTCACGAGTATTTCCTTCCAATCGTCAGACAAATCATCGTGCGCCACGACGGCGCAACCGTTCTTCTTGAGCAGAGCGGCATAGCTTTCCGCTGAGGCAATGTTCGAAGTATGCATCTCCGCCGCCAGGCGCGCCTCCGTTGGAGGGTCAAGAGCGGACCTCGTGACGATGTCGGTAAACGCAACGGTCCCGCCCGGCTTCAGGACGCGGACACATTCTGAGATGAGAGCCGCCTTGTCCGGAATATGCAGCCAAGACTCCTGCCCGATCAGTGCGTCGTATCGGGAGGCCGGCAGCGGCATCGCCGTGGCATCGCCGTGCACAAAGTCCACCAGATGGTCCAGCCGAGCGCGCTGGCTCAGGCGCTTTGCAGCCTCAACGCGGCTCGCCGTAAAGTCCAAGCCAGTTACGCGACAACCGCGCCGGTGAGCAAGCCAGCGAGAAGGCCCGCCCATGCCACTGCAGACGTCGAGCACATGATGATCGCGGCGAATTCCCGCGATGTCAGCCAGTGTGTCCAGCGCTTCCGTCCCGCCGTAATGGTCCTGGTCGAAGTCCTTGAGGTCGTCCTCGGTCAACACGTCGGATGAGATGCCGCGCGCAGCGAGCTTCGCGAGAATTTCGACCTCGTTGATCGGATGGGTGTCATAAAATTTGATCACTCCAGATTTCTGCGCATCACTGATCATGGCGCTCCATTGAAGGCATAACGTCGTAGTGAACGGCGGGGAAGTGAGGCGCCCAAGAAAGAGACCCTGAACGCCCCTCCGTCCACTTCACGCTAGGCACTTCTGCCTCGCTTGATGCGACCAAGGCGCTGCGCGTTCGCGACTGCACGACGACGTATAGGAGCCATCCCCTTGCCAGCGACGCGGGCCGCGGTCCTGTTCAATTGTCTTGAAACAGATTTGACCGTAGGCGTTGGACGCATCCAGGGGAACCACAGGGATTGCATGAATGTCAGCGCGAATTTCTGATTCTCCAGAAAAATCTGGGCGGCCATCGCGGTCCAGGCTTCGTTGGCCGCTGCTATCTTCTCGATACCCATGCGCTGAAACTCGGCGCGGTCACGCGCCGACGGCGATGTCCCGGCGGTGGCCATCCGGGCGAGTCGATGCGCGATGACTTGAGGCGCGGCGATTCCGAGCGCGAAGGTCTGTGCGGCGAGCGACTTGGACTTGCGTCTACGGCGGAGTGGCATGGTGTTCCTTGATTATCAACAACGCGCTGTTAGACCGAAAATTATGGGCCACATTTAGTGCTCTGGTTGGGCCTTCCACCGCCGGCGTTCACCGCTGGCGCAATCGCGCAGGCCTCGGGTGAGACGCCTGTTGGATGCCGGTTCTTCAGTTCTCAACGCTCACGACCGAATGGGTTCTCTCGGGAAGTCTGCTGCCCGAGTTGTTGGGCGAGCGCGATGAGAATTCCTTCGGGGCCCCGGATGTAGCAAAGTCGGTACATGTTTTCATACGTCACCACTTCGCCGACCAGCTTCGCGCCGCGTGTGCTAAGCCGAGCGAGCGTATCGTCGATGTCCTCCACGGTGAACATGACGCGCAGGTAACCGAGAGCGTTCACTGGGGCGTTGCGATGATCCGCGACCACGGGCGGCGCGAGGAATCGGGATAGCTCGAGCCGGCTGTGCCCGTCCGGCGTACGCATCATGGCGATTTCAACGCGCATGTGGCGCAATCCAGTGACGCCATCTGCCCAGTCTCCTTCAATTGGGGCGCGGCCCTCGAGCGCGAGGCCGAGCTCGGTGAAGTCTTGGCGCCTAACGTCCGCGATGACGCGCACCATGCGACGCGCACG
>JAICEJ010000459.1 GCA_025924215.1 Candidatus Binatia bacterium | reverse complement strand
GGTTACCGGTATTAATAAGTTGATGCGGGGACTCGGTTCCCGGGGGACAGGCAACTACAGTTCCGCCGGTCACCGCAACCTCGTCTTTTCCCAGGCGCAGAATGCCCCGGCCTTCCACGACATAGATCATCTCCTCATTGGTCGTGTGGGTATGATAGGGAAAGGCCGATTTCCCCGGCGGCACGCTAAAAAAACTGTAGCCCAGCTTTTGCGCGCCGATAGCGGCGCCCACTCTCTGTCGCAAACCGCCAAATGCTGAACCTTCCGGCGCATTGATCTGCACCGCGGGCACTTCAGAAAGCTTAATCACATGATCCTGGTTGGCCATCGCTCCTCCCGATCGATTCGAATCCTTCAATGGTCGCACACTACCACTCAGTCGCATCTTTATGCTATCAGATCAGATCATGTTGATCTTATCTGAAAAGCAAGTTGAAGGGCTGATCGACATCGACGAGCTGATAGCGGCGCTTGAACGAGCGCACATCCAATATTCCACCGGCAAGGCGGTGATGCCGGTGCGCTTGGTGGTGCCACTGCCGCAAATTGACGGGCGGATCACCAGTATGCCCGGCTTTTTGAATGAGGATCAGGCGCTCGGCATGAAAGTGGTCACCTATTTTCACAACAATCCCAAGCAGAACCTGCCGTCGATCCTCGCCACAATCATGCTCTTTAGTCCCGAAACCGGAAAAATGATTGCCGTCATGGATGGCAGTTATATCACGGCGATCCGCACTGCGTGCGCCTCGGCGATGGCGAGCAAGGTTCTGTCAAACCCGACCGCGTCCGTGCTAGGAATTCTCGGGGCCGGGGTCCAGGCCAAAGCGCACATAAGCGCTCTCTCCCGGGTGCGAAAAATTCGTCGCATAAAAATCTACAGCCCGTCCGGTACCAGCGCCAGCCGTGTCAAGCAAGAACAGGAATCACAACTCGGCGTCGCCATTGAAGTGGCGAACAGCGCGGAAGAAGCCGTTCGCGGAGCCGATCTCATCGTCGCCGCCACTACAGCAAAACAGCCGATTTTATCGGCCCAATGGCTGAAGCCGGGCGCGCACATCAATGCAGTGGGTTCGCACCGGCCTGACATGAGGGAACTCGACGGCACAACTCTGGCGAGCTCCAGGGTATTCGTAGATTCCCGCGAGGCGATTATGGCCGAATGCGGCGACGTCCTGTTAGCTCTAGCCGAGAAATCGATCACGGCGGATCATGTACAGGCGGAAATCGGCGAAGTTCTCGCCGGCACCAAACCAGGAAGAAGCGGAACCGAAGAAATAACTCTCTACAAATCTGTCGGCATCGCGATTCAAGATGTCGCGACTGCCCGTCTCGTCTATCACAAAGCATTGCAAAGAGGCGTCGGCACTGACGTCAGCGTATGATCCGAAGATCTGCCCTTTTGGCGGCCGGGGCGCGAACACCCAATGGCTGATTTAGCCGAAGTCATACGACGACATCCTCTCTTTTCGGCATTGTCGCGGGAAGATATCGCCAAAGTTTTGGGCAAGATGGAAGAACGTCACTACCTCAGTGGCACAACCATCCTCTCACAAGGTGATGAAGGCGATGCGTTCTACATCATTCAAACCGGAGCTGTCCAGGTCGTGCTTGAAAACCGCGGTAGAGCGGAAATCATTCGTGTCCAGGGGCCGCAAGAATGGTTCGGTGAAATGGCGCTGTTATCCGGCGAACCGCGTTCGGCGACCATTGTCGCGCTCAGAGACTCTTTGATATGGCGACTGAGTCGCCATGCCTGGGACGAGTTGATCGACAAACATCCGACCTGGCTGCGGCAGTTCTGCGCCGCTTTAAGTAAAAAACTCTCGTACGTCGAGCAGCAGTATTCTCAAGGGCGCGAGGCTTTCTACTTGCTCGCTGAAGAATTCTACAGATCAAGATCCGCGCCCGAACAAGCATTCCTGCGCCGGCTTTCACTGCTAAACTCGAGCGATTTCGAAACTGCGGACCAAGTGCTTCATACGGAGCTTGCTGGCCAGTGCCTGGCCTCACTGAAAGCCAATCACTTACCCTTACTTCGGATGGCGGATTCGAGCCGGCCTGAACTTCATCCGCTTTTCAAAGATTTTCTGCGCGAAAGGCTGACCCAGCAGGAAGGGCCGGAGGCCGCAAAGCAATTGCACGGTGAGTTGGCCGAAGAGTTTGAGAACCTTGGGCGCTGGCTGGACGCAATCCATCATTTTCTGGAAGCCGAAAACTGGCCAAGAGCGGCGACTTTGCTAAACCAAAATAAACAGAGCTTGCTCGACAGCTCCGCCCAGGCGGTAAAACAAGTCATTGAGCAATTACCGCGGGATCAAATCAATCTCGGCCTCGTGCACATGAAAGCTGAAGCCTTGGTTCGCCTGGGCAAGATTGAATCCGCCGTCGCTTATTGTACGGAGGCTCTCTCGGATTCAGCCAAGACTCCGCGGGAGAGAGCGATGGCAAAACGCCTCCACCATGCCGTGACTAATCTGGCCCGCAAAGGCGATCATGCTGAGGCCTTGAATCTCTTGCGCAATGCTCTGGAACTACGCCAACAGGATGCGGTCTCGGACCTGGCGAGCCTTGATGAAAAGTTTGATACGGCCGGAACTGCCGAGCCGCTGCGCCAGATCCAGACAGAATTCACGACAAGAAATAGGACGAATCCTGCACCGAAGTCGTTAATTGCTGGGCTGGAAGGGTTGGATCTAAGCCGATGGACCGGTGCACTGCTCGGTGTCGGCGTTTGGTGCTATCTCTGGTTCGTGATGCCCGATATAGGCTTGGAACCAGCCGCTACCAAGCAGCTGGCCTTTATCGCTCTGACACTCATTTTTTGGATGTTTCGCGTCTTTCCTGAATATGGGGTGGCATTGCTTTTCGCCATCGGCATGATCATCTCCGGTCTAGGGCAACCGGAAACGGTCCTCAGCGGATTTGCCAACAGCTCGTGGTTCATGACTCTGGGCGTTCTCGGATTGGGCGCGGCCATCACCAGTTCGGGACTCTTCTACCGGCTATCGCTTCAACTCGTCCGCGTCTTTCCGCTCAGCTATCGCTGGCAAATTGTTGCAATGGGTGTCATGGGCATTGTCGTCATGGCCTTGATTCCGCAACAGAGTGCTCGCACTGCGATCATAAGCCAAATGCTGATGAACTTATCCGAAAGTCTTGGTTATAAAAATCCGTCCAAGGCTTCCACCGGTCTTTTCGTGGCGAGCTTCTTAGGACTCGGACAACTCGGTTTTCTGTTTCTGACCGGTTCGACCACAAGCCTAATCGCATGGGGTCTTTTGCCGGAGGAAGTCCGAGAGCAATTTAGCTGGGGATATTGGTTTTATGCCGCGTCCGTCCCTACTTTTGTTGTCGCTGCAGTAGTTATCTTGGCCACTTTGGTTCTCTATAGACCGGAGTCTCAGCCACGTATTTCTTATAAGATGGTTCAAACTCAATTGCAGATTCTCGGGCCGCTATCGCTACACGAATGGATCACTCTGGGGGTCTTGTGCATTACGCTTGCCGGTTGGCTCAGCAAATCCTATCACAACATCGATGGCGCCTGGGTAGCGCTGATCGCGCTTTGTGTTCTGATTAATACCGGCGTCCTCGGTTGGGGCATGATGAAAAAAGGCATTGATTGGGAAATGCTGCTTTACATGGGAGCCACGCTGAGCATCCCCGTGCTGCTCACGCAAGCGAGGATCGACCAGTGGATGGTCGGCATGTTTGCCCCGGTGATTCTGCCGCTCACCAATTCCCAGGCGCTCTGTTTCACGGTCATCATAGTTATTGCAATTGTGGTGAAGCTGGCCTTTACCAGCTTCTTGACGGTCGTTACCCTGACGGTTGCACTTTTGCCGCTGGCGTCCGAGCTGGGCATCAGCCCGTGGGTGATGGCCATGATCGTTCTCATGGGTTCAGAGGTTTGGTTCCTAAGATTTCAGGTGGACTGGCATACCATGGCAGACGCCACAACCGGAGGAAAAGGATTTAGCTATCCGATGATGTCCCGCATAAATCCGGTGTACGCCGTCGCCTACATACTGGCGGCCATAGTCGCCATCCCGTGGTGGCGCCACCTGGGGTTGATAGGTTGATCCGGTTCGCGCCATGGACCACCGTCAAGCCTTCAGCCCCACCGCCGAGCATCCGCAAGCAAAGTCCGGAAAGCATCAAAGATCGTTGTGGTAGATCGCCTCAACCACCGGCCCAGTTAACTCGTCGGAGGCTCCGTCGAAGCAGATCTGTCCGTTTTTAAGTCCGACAACCCG
>JAICEJ010000458.1 GCA_025924215.1 Candidatus Binatia bacterium | reverse complement strand
CTTCACTCGTGCATGGGGATGACATCTCCTCCAATTGCACAACGAGTCGAAAGCCTCGATGTGGTTTGCGGAGAGAATGCCGTAACGAAGGCCGCGGTTTTAACCGGACAGTTGCATCAATCCTGTAGCCATTTGTTAGGGAAAAAGGTGGGAGCGCTTAACTCTGCTCTAGACTCGCCTACCAGCGAAACGGATTCAACATTTTGCTGACGTTCTCAACATCGTCCCGCAGGTGGTCAAACAATCCTTTGGTTTCTTCTTCGCCCGGTGCCGCCTTTTTCTGTTCAGCGGGGCTTGTTGCTCGATTCGCAGGTTGCGTTTGAGTAGGTCCGCGGACGAGATTACGTGGAGCTATCCTGTCGGCAGGCTGAGGTTTTTCCGCAACGTCGGGCTTGGCATTACTAGTGTTCGCCTCATCCGCGGGGTCGCTTGTGGCGCTGCTCGGAAGCTCAGCTGGTGCCAGGAACAATGGCCCTTTCTCCGCGCTTACCTTTGGCTCCAATTCGACTTTCAATGGAGGAGTATTCTTGACCGCGCTTTCAGTAACCTCAGCCGGAGAAGGCGCCAATTCGAATCGGGACGGTTCCACTCCCTGTGATTTTAGTTTTTGATCTATACTGCTCAAAAGCCCGCTGCTGGCGGGGCTTTGCGCTGGAGTGGTTGTTTTGACCGTAGCGTTTTGAGCGGCAGAAGGATCTTTGAATGCCGCCGCGGCCTCTGGGGCCGGCGGCAGTTCGGAAGTTTTACCGCCCTTCTTGAGATTCGAATCGATCGAACCCAGAAGCACACCAGTATCCATCCTTTGTGGAGGTGCCTCGTCGTTCTTGGGTAGATCCGCCAGCGGCGGAGGTAGGCTTGCCTGCCCGGCGTTATCGATACCCTTTTGCTTTAAGGAGTCGTCGATGTGACCCACAAGTCCAGTGCCTTGGCCGGGTTTGCCGTTCGAGTTTGAGCTTTGCCTGCCGAATGGCCAGAGCGATGCGAGAATACCGCTGGACTCTTTGCTCTCGGCTTCTTTGCGTCTGACCAGCAGCTCCGTTGCGCTTTCTTTTGGCTCATCGGATGAAGAGAAGGGATTTAACTTGTCTGCCACTCGGCGCAGAATTCCTTTTTCATCTCCTGGTTGTTCATACACCAGGTCTTTTTTTGCGATTAGGTTCAGGTCCTTCAGTTTGCTGAGCGCCGGCTCTTCTTTCGCCTCCGGCGGCAAAGCGGCGCCCGGCCGACGATCTCGCATCAACAGCAATGCCAATGGATCCTGTTTCTCTTTATCCAGTTGTGCCAGCTGAGTTTTGGCCTCGACTGCGAATTTGGTTTCCGGATAATGCTGAATCAATGCTTCGTAGGCGAGAGAAGCTCTTACCCAGTTTTTTTCATTTCTGTAACTATCGCCCAGGTAGTAGAGACTCTTTATCGCAGTCGGCGTTCCCTTGTACTTACGGACAATTTCTTCGAAACGATCTCTCGCGGCAGGATATTTTTCCTGCTGATAATAAAAAATCGCCACGTTGAATTCGTGCTCTGAAAGGTACTGAATGCATTTGGCCAGCTTCTCTGCGGCTTCCGGCGCGTGCGGCGACTTTGGATAGTTGGTAATAACGGTTTCAAAATATCCCTTGGCGATCTCGGTATTTTTTTGGTCGCGATCGATCGAACTGAACTGGTTCAAGTGCGCTTGTCCAAGCCTCAAGATGACAAAAGGAATATTCTCGTTGGTCGGGTGAAGGCTCTGAAACTCTTTGAATGCGGTGATCGCCTCCGGATACTGCTGGTTTAGATAGTAGGCATCGGCAACTTTCAATTCAGTTTCGGTGAGCAGCGGGCTGAACGGATGCCCCGTTTTGAGCTTTTGCAAAACATCTATTGCGCGGGCGTATTTCTTTTCATTGAGATAGCGGCTGCCCTCGGCAAATAAAGCCTCGGCAGTTGGATCCACGGGAGCTGCGGACTTAAACCAGGGCACGGACGGCATCGAAAGCGACGAGCAACCCGATGATCCAATGACGACGGCGAGGAGAGCGAGCGGAAATTTATTTTTCATATTTCACCTATCGAATGAGGTTTTTCCATAATATGCCCACTGAAGGCAGAGTCAAGCTTATTGTGCTGCTTCGTTTTGCATCGAGCTATCTGCTTGCGCTGCTGAGGAGAGCAATGGCTTACACGAGCTAAGAAGCGCTGGATTAACAAGATTGTGTAACATCTGATCTGCACGTACCTGCAACAAAGCCGCTCGCACCTGAAGTCACGGCTAGTAAGCGCACACCATTTATCACGCGAGATACAGACGAAGCGGAAATTTTTGCCGAGCATTTTGTGATCGGCGATCCACAGCGATGCTCCGGAGCAAACTCCTCCGATACCAATTTTCTGCAAGTCCTAGGAGCTTGTAAGTTGATCGTGTGAACCATCGACGGACGAGTCGCTCCCGTTAGATATGGCTGGGCTCGGCGAAATTTGGGGGCAAAGGTTAGAGCTCTTACCTGCTCCAAGACTCTGTTGAAAGCTGGGATTTTCTGGATTGTTCCGCAGAGGTTTAAAGCTCTCGTACGTTCTATGAAGTCTCCATCTTAGCACCGGATCGCTCTCGCTTCTTATGTCAATCGAAAGGCGTAGTGAATTGGAGCACCAGCTGTGGGATTGGCCCGCGCTCGATAAGGGGCGCCAACTGATTTCCTGAACGCCTTACGGCTCGCGCAGAAAGTCTCTGTTGAGAAAGAGCCATTTTTACCTGGTCTTGAAAAATTTGCTTGGTTGACCGTTAAGCCGCTAACGATTTCATGCATTTGATAATCTTTTCTTTAATTTTAGAACCAAAAACTCGCGGAAAAGGTGCTTGTTCGGCCTATATTTAGGCCCTAAGTCCTAGAAATGGTAAGTCACGGCAGGCGTTTGGCGCCAAAATCATACTACTCGCGTATTGAAGGCACCGGGCCAATTCAAGTACAACCTTGCCGAGGCTAATGGCAGGAAGCGTTGGTAGAACTGCTTCTTGTCCCCCTAAAATTTGCAGCAAAAAGCTATAAGAGAAAAAGGAGGCAAAATGAAGAAGAGGTTTCTGGGATTGGGAATGCTATCTGCGTTCCTTCTGGCTGCCCCGGCCCTGGCGCAAAACGTCGATCAAAAGATCCAGGCGCTTGAGCAAGAGCTGATGCAGCTAAAAGAGCAGCAGATCGAGCTTAAGAAGGAGGCTACCGAAGCGGCAGCCGCTATGCCGAATTTCAGTTACCGTCCGGGTAACGGTCTCAACATTGAAGCCGCGGACAAGTCTTGGTCTTTTCGCCCGACGTTGGAGTCTCACTTCCGTATGCTGTTCGAGAGCGGACGGGATCAAGTGGGCCGCACCAACGGCGAGATCATGGGCCGTCGTTTCCGGCCGGGGTTCTTTTTCTGCATCAACAACTGCTTGTGGGAGCTCGAGGCCACGATGGATCTGGACGGTTTCGGCACCGGTAACGCCAAGAACGCAACTGGAGACGATGTCGGTTCCATATTGCAACGCGGCGCTCTCAACATCCATTTGGAAAATCTCAATCCATTTTTGCCGACGGTGCAGCTGGGCATGGAGGTTTCCGGCAGCATGAGCAGCGCTCGTCAAGGCTCCGGCGCAGTAGGCTCGCAGGCTGAGTACGACCTGCATACCCGCAACAACGGTTTCAATACTGGCCGCGCTGGTCAGGGCGTCATCTTGAATTGGGATGACCGATCGCTGTCCGGTATCGGCATTCCGGGGCGGATCGGCCGTTTTCAACTGGGGATGGCTTCATTCGGTGAGCGCGACGATGGACTCAGCAGCTTCACCGATAAGAAAGATTTCAACACCTATCTAAGCGTCCAGCCGTTTTCGCAACTGAAGAGTTTCTGGATCCAGGGTATGACGTTCGAGATGGGAGCATGGTTCTGTAACATCGATAATCGTGCCATCGATAACGGCTGCAATCGCTATCGTATTCAGGATCATGGCGATGGCGGCCGCCAGACGTTGTTCGACAGCGGCGCTAACACGGTCGGCGATGGCTTGCATATCGCTTTGACGCCCGGTTTTATCTGGAACATTGGCCCCTATACGTTGCGCGCCATGGCTCATCGCCAGAGAAGTGAAGATGATGGCGGGACACGAGGGCGGAAGAAAGGTGACAGCTGGTTGATCGGACACGACCTGTTCATATGGAGCCCCAAGGGTTTCCTGACCGGCTCTGCGAACACGGCGGGATCGATTTTATTGGGCACTCACTTTGAACGGGTCGACATGGAAGTGGGTTGT
>JAICEJ010000457.1 GCA_025924215.1 Candidatus Binatia bacterium | reverse complement strand
TTTGAGTCCGGCTATCCCACCGACTATCCACGCAATTATGTGTTTGTCACGCGCATGGACGGTTATGAAATCGCCCGCTTCGATCACCCGGCCAACGGCGCTCCGGAGTCGCGCTCGCCGCATAGCCCCGAGGGACGATTGTGGATTTCAAAACCCTACTTCGACCCGGTGCTGCATCTTCACGCACACTCGCTGCCGCAGGTCGAAATTCGTTACCAGACTTCTTTCGAAGCGTTTGAACAAAACGCGGGTGGAGTCTTAGCCGAAGTCGTCGACCACAAAAGCGGGCGCAAGGAAACAATTAGCGCGGACTATCTAGTTGGTTGCGACGGCGGTCGCGGCAATATTCGGCGGGCGCTGGAGATAAAATATCAAGGAGTTTTCTCCCAGGGGATGAACGTCGCTGTGTTGTTTCGCTCGCCGCTATTGCACCACATCAAGTTTGGTCCAGCGGTACAATATCAAATTATTAATTCTCAAATCAACGGCGCCATCGCCGCTGTCGACGGCAAAGAGTTGTGGCGGCTGAACGTGCGCAACATCAAGCAGGAAGACCTGGAATCTTTCAATGCGCCGGAAAAACTCCGTTATGCCCTAGGCGATAGCATTCCTTTCGAATTGCTTGCCGTGCGCCCCTGGACCGGGCATTGCGTGGTCGCTGAAAAATATCAACACGGTCGGGTTTTTCTGGCCGGTGACGCGGCTCATCTCAACTGGCCGGCGGGCGGCTTCGGCATGAACACCGGCGTCGGCGATGCCGTTGATATCGGATGGAAATTGGCGGCGGTGCTCCAAGGTTGGGGCGGCCCTCGTTTGCTCGACAGTTACACAATGGAGCGCAAGCCGATCGCCATGATCAACGTCAATGAAGCTGCCGACATGCGCGCCAGCTTCGACACCCAAACGCCTTTTACGCCCAAAATGAGCGACGACAGCGATGAAGGAAAACAATTTCGCGAAAAAGCGCGAGCGGTAATTCTACGAACCCGAGCCAAGGAGTTTCAGCATGATTCGGCCGGCATCGAACTGGGCTACCGGTACGAAAACTCGCCGATTTGCGTTGCAGACGGAACCCAGCCGCCACCGCTTGATCACGGTGTGTATGTGCCGTCGACCTGGCCGGGAGCGCGCGCGCCACACGTATGGCTGCGGGAAGGCCGCTCGACGCTCGATCTGTTCGGCAAAGGTTTCACATTGATGAATCTGTCCGG
Organism: Candidatus Binatia bacterium; assembly: GCA_025924215.1. GTDB lineage: Bacteria > Desulfobacterota > Binatia > UBA9968 > UBA9968 > WHTF01. Next base: position 3,055 of record JAICEJ010000457.1, on the reverse strand, counting down.
CAGCGACAGCACGACTGCACTCACGGAGGCGGCGTCCCGGATTCACTTGCCGCTTGTAACGATCAAGATCGACGAACCCAAGGTGCGAGATATTTATGAGCGTGATTTGGTTTTGGTTCGTCCCGATGGTCATGTCGCATGGCGCGGCGATATGTTGCCGGAGAACGGCGCCACGATCATCGATCAGGTGCGCGGGGCAATTTAGAAAGAAGAAACGATGAACAAGCGTTTGTTGCTTCTGACAATTCTTGCAGTGTCTTTAACGGCGAGCGCAACCTTTGCCCAGCTCAAGAAGGTTCGTCTGGCGATCCCCACCGTTGATATCGTCACCTTGCCCTTGAAGATGGCGCAGGCGAAAGGGTTTTACCAAAAAGAAGGGTTGGAGGTGGAGATCATCTTGATAGCCGGCGCCTTGGGTGTCCGCGCCGTGCTGGGAAATTCAGTGGAATTTTCGACCGCGTCCGGATCGATTTTAGCCGCGGCGGCGCGCGGCGTACCGGTGAAACTGGTTTCCGTGATCACGGCCAAACCGACCTTTGATCTAATCTCCGAGCCGCAACTTCAGAATTTTCAGCAACTCAAAGGAAAACAGATCGGCATCTCCACCCGCGGCGGCACCTTCGAGCACATCACCCGTCTGATCCTAGAAAGCAATGGTTTAAACCCCGACAAGGACGTCACTATTCTGGCACTCGGCAGGCAGGATGATCTTCATCTCGCGCTTAAAAGCGGTAGAATCTCGGCAGCGATCTACAGTCCGCCGCGCAGCCTCATGCTTTATCGAGATGGTTTTCACAAGCTCGCCTTCTCAGGCGATTACTTGCCGCACTATCCCATCGGTGGTATCGGAGTCACGGACGATTTAATCAAAAAGCGGCGCGGCGATATTCAAGCTTTCGTAACAGCCACTCTAAGAGGGATAGACTATTATCGCCAAAATCGTAGTGAATCGATAAAGTTTATCGCCTCCGAACTAAAGATGAGCGATGCATCTTTGGCCGAACAAATGTTCGACTGGCATCGCACCGTGTTTGCCGATGAGGGCCGTCCTAGCCAGGCATGGATCAAGGGCGTACTCGATTTCACCAGGAAAAGCCTGGAGCTAAGCAGCCCCATATCGGCCGAGCAAGTATTCGATTTCAGTTTTGTCGATCCGAAATAGCCGGTCTCACCAACTTTGATCAAGGTTCAACAGTTCCACGTTCAACGTCACAAACTCAGTTCGGCCAGTATCGTGCTACATGGGGGGATAATCAAAAACCCAAAAGATCTCAGAGCCGCGCGATGATCCCAACGAAGCATCTGAGCCTTTTCAGCGGCCCAGCGAGGACAAAGCATGAAGAACGGATATAGAGCGATGGATTCCGATATGCACGTCATTGAGCCGTGCGATCTGTGGCAAGACTACATCGATAAAAAATTCGCTGATCGGGCACCGATCGGTCTCAACCGGCATAAGCGAGATCTTGGCGTTCAAGTCGAAGGTAAGATCATGCCCCGCGCTCCGGAAAAGCCCATTCCTGCGTTGCGTCCGATCCGTGAAAAGATTCTAGCGGAGCGATACCCTGAGGAAGAGGCGCGCAATTTCGATAACATCGCCCAATTGCGGGCGATGGACAAAGAGGGGCTCGATGTGGCGATTCTGTATCCCAGCCGAGGTTTGTTCGTGCTTGCGGTGGACGGTTTGGACCCCGAGTTAGCCACGGCCATTGCCAAAGCCTACAACGACTGGATGTCGGATTTCTGCCAAGTGGCGCCGCAGCGGATGTATGGCGCCGCCATTGTTGCGCCCCACGATGTCTCTTCGGCGGTCGAGGAAACCCACCGCATAGTTAACGAGCTGGGATTTAAAAGCATTCTGATGCGACCGAACCATGTAAACGGCCGGATGTGGAGCGATCCTTATTACGATCCACTGTGGGCAGAGTGCCAGAGGCTGGCTATTCCCGTCGGCTTTCATGAGGCGGGACGGGTCTTCTTGCCGCAACCCGCATTGTCCCAATTCATCCCAAGCTTCACGATGTTCAACACACTATCGTTTCCGATGGCCAACATGCTGGCTTGCGCGGACATGATCTACGGCGGGGTCATGGAACGATTCCCCAAACTAAAAGTCGCGTTCCTCGAAGGAAACTGCTCCTGGATCCCATGGCTGTTATGGCGCATGGGCGAATATGCCGAGCTCACCGGCACGGCCGAACATCCAGAGCTCAAGCTCGAACCGCTGGAATATTTTCAGCGCCAGTGTTGGGGTGCGGTGGAATGCGACGAAGTGACGGCAAAGAATCTTCCCGATTTCGGCTTGGAAGACAATATCGTTTTCTCAACCGATTATCCGCACCTCGATGTCAAGTATCCGCGCGCGGTGGAAACTTTCTTGAAGCTGCCGTTCAGCGATCAAACCAAACGGAAGTACCTATGGGAAAATTGCGCGCGTCTTTACGGCTTCGACAACGACTGATAATTCTGATGAGAAACGTAACTGTCAAGGCGCGCCATGTCTAGTAACATCCGGTTGTTTGAAGAACCGTCAAGCGGCCTCTTCACTCCTTCGCCCTGGTATCGTGAACGCAAACAGCACAATCGTGACCGCCAACAGCGCCATCGCGCTTATGCCCAATGACCAGTGGATACCGATCAAGCCGCCGACAACCCCCACGGTCACTCCGCTAAACGCCTTGAGGCCATTGCTCGACATGTTGAATAGCCCGATTAGTCGACCGCGCAATTGCGCCGGCGCCCTGAGCTGCACCAGCGTTTGCGCCATCGACATGAAAGCCAGGTTCAACAGCCCTGCGCAGAACAACAGCATAACGCCCAAACCATAGTTATCGGTAGCGGCGAATCCGATGATGGTCACGCACCATAGAATCGAGCAGACCGCTGCATTCCACGGGCTGGCTTTGAGTAGGCCTTTGCCTTCGAGGAGCAGGCCGCCGAGAACCGCGCCGGCGGCGTTGGCGCCAAGCAGTATGCTGTACGCCCAGTCCTGCTTATCATGACCAAAGTCATGCGCGAATCCCGGCATCTGCGCTTGGAAGGCATTGCCGACCAG
>JAICEJ010000456.1 GCA_025924215.1 Candidatus Binatia bacterium | reverse complement strand
CTCAACGCGCTTCCCGAGTGACAGATGTGCTCTGGAGCGACGTTCGATGCGAGTCTCCAGCGATGAATTGGAAATTAGCACTCCGGAGTTTAATCAAAGCCACGAGTTCTCAGTTAAGCCATTCCGGTTGACTTGCCGGTCGACGTTCATATATCAAGCGGCAACATGGGTGCTGCGATTCTTTCGAATCCGCTTTGTGACTCCAGCAGGATGCTGAAAAAAGCCTCTTGCAGTCTCTACTGTCCTGCCACCGAAGTTCGCTACATATTGGGCCGGCATCTCGCTGATCATTAGTCTTATTAGGCGATTCGAGGGCCGGATATTTAAGTCGAAAGAGGATTCTCGTGCGACACTTTTGCGGCGTTAAGGTGCAAGCATTGTCGCCGAAAAGCAACCGCTGTGGTTCGAGAAAACAATCGAGCAATAGCTTGCCGCCGGCATTAATCCCATGAAATTACCGCGCGCCATCACATTTGCCGGGGCCGCTGCTGCGCTCGTAATCATCGCGGTCGTTGCCACCGTGTTGCTTGTTCCCTGGCTCATCGACAGCCGGCAGGTCAAGGACAAAATCAGTTCGGAATTGCTCGAAAGAACATATGGCAGCGTGACCTTCGACAAGATCACCCTTCTGTGGTTTCCCCGGCCCACTTTCGTCATCGAGAACACCGAAATTTCTCTTGAGGACAACACCCGCGCTTCGATCCGCAATGTCAGGATCTATCCGTCGATTTATCATCTGCTCACCGGCCGACTCATCGTGCGCCGAGCCTTGTTGCACGAGCCCCGAATAACCTATCGTGTGCCGCAGCATCCGGGAACACCGTTGGATCTCGAAGCGTGGGAAGAACAAATCCGCTCTGTTTTGGTTCGTCTCACCGAAAAGTCGCCCGCGTCGGACATACAGCTTTCCGATGGATCCGCTGAGATCAGCATCGGTGACCAACCACCGATGCTTCTCAAAGATGTTGCGGCTCACACGATCGGCTCCCCTGAACAGTTTCGATTTACAATCTCGGCGCGCTCGAATCTCTGGGAGCGATTGCGGGTCGAAGGGAGTATCTCTCCAGAAAGTCTCGAATCACAGTTAAATGTAGATCTCCACCAGATCAAGATTAGAGAGAGTCTTGTTCTGATTGCGCCGCAGATTGCTGAAGACGCGAGAGATGGCGCGGCGAGCTTCGATATCGAGATGAGTTCCGTCGGTCTACGACGCATGAAAGCAGCGGTCGACGGATCTGTCGGCCCGTTCGTTTTCGCCGGACATGGCGGTACCGCTACTGTTGAGGCAAAGAGATTAAAAGGCTGGATTACTTACCAAGGCAAGGTTTTTCAGGTCTACGTAGAGCAGCTAGAACTCGGGTCGCCACGGTTGCAAGCTTCAGGCGAGCTAAAAATCCATTCTGGTTCTTTATCCGCACGCATCAACGTTCGCGATGTCAATATCGCCGAGGTCAACCATGTGGCGCTGCGGTTGGTTGACGACATCGAAGGCGCCAAGACGATAATGCGCCACATTCCCGCTGGAACAATTCACGAACTAAGTTTTAAGAGTGCCGGACGGTCGTTTGCTGAAATGGCTTCGAGCCGAAATATTGCCGTCGTTGCATCGCTTCGTGACTGTAGGATCTTGATTCCGGGCTATGATCTGGAGTTCAAGAATGTCGGCGGCTCGCTCCGAATCGCCAACGGCGTTTTGGACGCTAGCAACATCGTGGCGAATCTTGGAAGGGCAAAAGGGTGGAACGGCAAGTTACGGCTTGGGCTGGATGGAAAGAGCGCCCCTTTTCACCTGGACATATCGGCGCATAGCGCCGCACCGGAGCTGCACTCCCTCTTGCTGAAGATCGTCGACAACGACCCTGTGCGCGGAGAATTGCTGAAGCTGCGAAACGTTTCAGGCGAGCTGTCCGGGAGAGTGGTTCTGGGCGACTCGCTTGGTGCGATCTCACCGGTTGTGACAATTTCGACATTGGCCATCAGCGCCAGCTATGAGCGCATGCCGTTCCCGATCGAGATTAGACGCGGCCGCCTCAGCTATGACCGAAGATTCATCAAGCTTGAGAACGCCCAGGGATCGGTGGGGCGCTCTCTCTTTGACGGCGTTGGCGTGAGTTTGGATTTTGACGGAGAACGCCGGCTAAGCGTCAACTCGGCGCGGGTTTCTTTGGACTTACAACAGACGGAGATTTTGCTGAAGCGCTTTAACAATCTGGCAGCGCAATTTGGAAGTTTTCAGTCCGCGCGCGGCTCCATCGAGTTGGAGAGACTCACTCTATCAGGAGCCTATGACGATCCCGCGGCCTGGGTGTTCGCGACCGCGGGCAGATTCCATGGCGTTGAGATAACCCATGCAGATTTCCCTGGACCGGTGACTGTCACCCGGGGACAGTTCACTGCCAATCAGGAGAAGTTTGATTTTTCCGAGACGGCGATAGCGATCGCCGATGCTTCCTGGCTTGGCGCCGGTACATTCGAATACTTGAAAGAAGCATCTCGTTTTTTCGTCACCAAGGGGACGGGAACGATCGGCGCCCAGATGACTGAGTGGCTCAGCCATCAAATCGAATGGCCCGAAGAGTTGAAACTGCGTTCCCCATTGAAGATTGCGGCAGAACAGCTGGCGTGGCGCGCGGGTGGGAACATTTCGTTTAATGGACAGGTGACGGCCGCGGGTGGTCCGCAGCTTTCACTTGTAACGGTGAAAAATCCTCAGTGGCTCGCGGTGCAGAATCTTACCATTGAGGATGGCGACCGGCGCGCTCGCGTGAGTTTTCTATTTGCTAAGGACCAGCTCGAGTTGTCTTTCAGCGGATCGTTGGCGCAGCCGACGATCGATAAGATATTTACATCCTTTCCCGCGAAAGATGGCGCGCTCAATGGTGACATCCAGCTAAGCGCTTCGCTGAAACGTCCGATGAGAGTCTCAGCGCGAGGTCAATTAGACGGCAGCAACCTATGGCTGCCCTTGGGAACTGAACAAGCGCTGCTGGAAAAATTTAGTATCGAGGCGAGCGGGGAGAGCTTGCTGATCCGATCAGCAGATCTCCGTTGGAGTAAGAGCCGCTTGGCCGTTTCGGGAAAAATCGACGGAACGAGAGAGAACCTCCGGCTCGATCTCGATGTCACTGGTGACCAGCTTGATTGGGAAGAGCTCCGGCGTGATTTCGCCAGCGGAGACAAGCAGCACCAACCAGAAAAAGTCGGAGCGGAGTCTTTTGCCGGGGTCGAAGGCACGATTCGCTTCAGAACGAAGCGCTTCGCGTTTGAAGGTTTCCACTTTACCGCACTGGAGACCACGGCAGCCATCTCCCCGTCGGGAATCAGAGCCAAAATTGATCAAGCAATTATGTGCGGAATCAATGTCATCGGCCGCGTGGATGTCATCGGCAGCGAGATCCTCATTGATGTCGAGCTCGCTGCGAAAAGCGCCCAGCTCGAGCCGACGACGGTTTGTCTTACCAATCTGCAAAACCAGGTGACGGGATCCTATTCTTTGGCGGCGCGTATTGTCGGGCGAGGCGAGCGAGATCAATTGTTAAGAGCGCTCCAGGGCACCTTTGAGCTCACCGCCCGAAACGGTGAGTTCATTCGTTCGCCGGGAATTGATGCTACATTCGATTACCTCAACGCTACCGGCGACTTCCAAGTCGCATTCCCTGACCTAGACAGGCAGACGTTTCCTTATCGCTTTGTCGGGGTTAAGGGGAGGATTGAAGGCAAGATGCTGATAGGCGACGAGATCAATGTTAGCTCATCCCTTATCAATCTGAGCGGCCAGGGCAGGGTCGACCTGGAGCTAAACCAGATTGACGGCAAAGGCCTGATCGCCGTCCTCAAGCCCATAGACGAGGTGATCAGCCGGATCCCGGGGATTAGCTCTATGCTCGGCGGCTCTCTGGTAGGCATACCGGTGCGAGTTACCGGAGAGCTCGAACATCCCGCTGTCAGCTATTTGTCACCTGCCGACATCGGCGCGGAGCTGATAAATATTCCATTGAGAATTCTCGGCATGCCCCTCGGAGCGATGAGACTTTTTACTCCGCGTGGTGATTCGCATGATAAGAACATCACCAAGTGAAGTCAGCCAAGGCTTCGTGAAAAATATCGCGGGACAGATGTTCGACATTCGCAGAGGTCTTTATGAATAGATCTTTAGGCTTCAAAATCATCCTCTTTTTGGCGTTTTTGCAAAGCGTTTTTGGTCTTATGCGCGCGTATAACTGGGTGCAAATTGGTGTCGACATTTTTGGCCAGGGAGGTTTGTTTTTGCCTTTTGTCGG
>JAICEJ010000455.1 GCA_025924215.1 Candidatus Binatia bacterium | reverse complement strand
TTATCGCGCTCCGATATACTTCTCTATCTAAACCGTGAGCGTGGAGAACCACGACGGGCCTCTCGAGAGGACACTAGGCCTCAGTCTTTGAAAATAGTTGAGTAAGGGGTTTGATCACCTGAGCCAATTGCTTGCGAACCTGTTTCGGAGATCCGCGATAGCTAAGGCATATAGCCACCGGATCAGAAAATCACATCAACTCTTTTAAGAGATTGAATCTTTGAGGAAAGGAATGAGTCGGTGAAATCTAGAATACTCATGGTCGATGAGGAGGAGGATGTTCTTGCCCAAATACGTCCGGCATTGGAATTTGACTATGAGATCTTGACCGCTACAAAGGAAGAGGAAGCGAGACAAATATTCGCGGATAAGAAGCCAGCAGTGGTTACTTTGGAATTGTCCTTGAATAAGGAGAATCCAGGCGATGTCACTGGCTTGCGACTTCTTGAGCAGTTTCTTAAGCGTGACCCTTCGACGCGAATAATCGTGATCACGGCAAGCAAGGAGGAGAGCAGCGCGTTGGAGGCCGTACGGTTGGGAGCGTTCGATTATTGTTCCAAACCAATCCGCCTGGACGAAATTCAACTCATCGTCCGACGAGCCTTTCGCATGCAGCAGTTGCAGCAAAGGCTACAGGAAACATGCCTACAGGAAAACTGCTTAAATATTGCCCATGCGCTTAAACCGACTGAACTTGGCTTTGCTGGTCCTAGTCCGGCTGGTATAAATCTAAAGTTCGCAAAAAAAGCTATTGAAGCTGATTTCATTACAAAGGCTCTCTCGAGAAATAATGGAATTGTCAGTCGCGCCGCGAAAGACTTGGGCATTAGCCGGGTCAATCTCTATGAATTAATCGACCGATACAATATTAAGATACAGGAGTTTAAGGCGATTCGTTCCGTCGAAAAACAACACGTAAAAAGCACGGGAGGCGTTCTCACTTGAATACGATCAAAAAGCTAATCGAGAGCCGCAAAGCGACTGCAGCCGTGATCGGATTGGGTTACGTCGGGTTGCCGCTGGCAATGGAAATGGTTGCAGCCGGCTTCGATGTCATAGGAATTGATCTTGACCGCAAAAAGATCGCTGCCCTTAAAGAAGGCACGTCCTACATTCGCGACGTTGATGATCAAATCATTTCCGCTGCCATTAGCTCCCAGCGTTTCTTTCCTACGTCAGACTTTAGTAGCTTGGCCAGAGCCGACAGCGTAAGCATCTGCGTTCCGACACCTCTCAGCAAAAGTCGCGATCCCGACATCTCGTTTATTTTGGCCGCCACGGAAGAGATTCGGAAATATCTACATAATGGGCAGTTGATCGTGCTTGAAAGTACCACTTATCCGGGCACGACGGAGGAGCTGATTCTTCCCGAGTTAAGCGGCTCCGGACTCAAGGTCGGGGCGGATTTCTATTTGGCTTTTTCCCCGGAGCGCATTGATCCAGGAAATACGACGTATACAACCCGCAATACGCCGAAGATCGTTGGCGGCATTACGCCGGAATGTACCGAGATCGCCCACCTCTTCTATTCCCAGTTTATTGAGAAGGTTTTTCCGGTCACCAGCACCAAATGCGCAGAGATGGTAAAGCTTCTGGAGAATACCTTTCGCAGCGTCAATATCGGTATGGTCAACGAGATGGCGCAGATGTGCGATTTACTGGGAGTGGACGTTTACGAGGTCATTGATGCAGCCGCGACAAAACCTTTCGGCTTTATACCCTTTTACCCGGGCCCTGGCTTAGGCGGACACTGCATTCCGATTGATCCCCATTATCTTGCTTGGAAACTCAAGGCGTTAAATTTTCAAGCGCGGTTCATTGAATTGGCTTCAGAAATTAATGGAATGATGCCAGCGGTGGTAACCAGCTTGGTCGCGGACGGTCTAAACCAGGCGGCAAAGAGCATACGCAACGCCAAGATTTTAGTTCTAGGCGTTGCCTATAAAAAGAACGTCAGTGATTGCAGGGAGTCTCCAGCTCTGGATGTGATGCGCATGCTCAGCGAAAAGGGAGCGAACCTTATCTATAACGATCCTTATGTTCCCACTGTTCGCTTGGGTAAGAATACAATAAACTCAACGCAGTTATCGTCAGATGTAATCGCCCAGCAAGACTGCGTCATCATCCTGACCGACCACAGCGACTATGATTTTAAAACAGTCGTTGCGGGAGCACGGTTAGTGATCGATACGAGGAATGCCACTAAGGACTTAAACGCTTTTACAGACAATATTATGAAGCTTGGGGCGGGTAATAGGCGCCGTGCGGTTTCAGATTACGAGGAGGCACGTGAACCAAGCCCTATACTTACGGCGCACTGAACTAACAACACGCGAGCCAATACTAAAGATATTAGAATTCCTTCCGAAGCGGCTAACGCCTTACGTGCCGATGTCATAGAATACGCTCATTTACCGCAACAACGCTTGTACTTTCGGCCACTTCCGCACGGGCATGGATCGTTTCTTCCGATTTTATCACTGTGTCGTTTAGCTAAGGGCCGGTCCGCTTCGATATTTTCACTCCCATGGCTTAGCATAACCTGCTGAGATCGTTGTTGGCCTTCCAGATCGGCTATCGAAGCGGTGCTTTCGCGCGCAATCTCTACTGTAAACAGCTTCTGCACGACATCCTCTTGGATACGATGCACCATATCTTCAAACAGAGCGAAGCCTTCCTTCTGATATTCCTGGAGCGGATTCTTCTGACCATAGCCGCGCAGCCCAATACCCTCTTTTAGATGATCCATATTGAGAAGGTGGTCTTTCCACAGTGTGTCGATGGTTTGAAGCATGATTATCTTTTCGAGCTGCCTGAGCATGGGCGCGCTGAACCGCGCCTCCTTATCTTCGTAAGCCCGGCTCACCCGCTCTGTGGCCAGTTCGACTAACGGATCCACAGCCAAACTTTCCTGCTCGTCCGTGTTGACCGTAAAAGACAGATTGAAATTATGGTGGAACCCCTCATTCAGACCTGCCCAGTCCCAGTCGGAAGGATGCGCGTCCTTGTCGGTATAACGTGCCACTGTCTCTTCGGCGATTCCGTGCGCCATCTCCAGCACGTCTTCCTTAAGAGTTTCCCCTTTCAGCACTTCCCGTCTCTGGCTATAGATAACCTCGCGCTGTTTATTCAGAACGTCATCATATTCCAACAGATGTTTACGGATATCGAAATTGTGCGCCTCGACCTTCTTTTGAGCATTCTCAATTGCCCGAGTCACGAGCCCGTGCTCAATCGGTTCGCCGTCCTCCATTCCCAGCCGGCTCATAATTCCCTGGATTCGGTCTGCTCCGAAGATCCGCATCAGATCGTCCTCAAGAGACAGATAAAAACGTGACGAGCCCGGATCTCCTTGGCGACCAGCGCGTCCACGCAGCTGATTATCGATGCGTCTGCTCTCGTGACGCTCGGTACCGAGAATATGGAGGCCACCTGCCTCAATCACCTTCTCACGCTCCTCCGCGCACGTCCTCTTATAGGTTTCAAGAACCTCACTGAACCGTTGGCGATATTCATCGGGAGCTTTATCCAGCTGCTCGCGGATTTCCTCAACCATACGCAAGTACTCTTGCCGCTTTAATTCGTAGTCGTTCTGCGCGCGCTGGATGGCCTTTTCATACGGCTGTCGAACCTCTTCGCAGCGTAATTCGGCGGTTTCGAAATCGTCGTGGGTCTTTTTATATTCGCTTACAATGTTGCCATTCTCGCCTGTGGATAACACAGCAAGAGCCACCTCGAATTCAAAATCGGCGACGCGCTGTTCATAGTTTCGACGTTTTTCGTCCAAAACTTCCGCCAAAGCCGGCCGCTCCCCGGCTGTTTGCTGCCAGCGTTGAAGAAACTCGCTAAACTCCTGTCGCGCCTCTTCGAACGCATCGTAGGCTTCGGAGTTGTTTCCGTTGAAGTTTTGCAGAAGAGCGGTTTCCAACTCTTCTTTCGATTGAAAATAGCTGTTTGGGATTGTTCTTCCCCCGTGAAGTACGTCGATCAGTTCTGTGGCTGAAAGATCTTCGAAGCGAAGGCGGGTTTCACGAAATGGTGAGGTTTCTCGAATCTCCTTCTGAAGCTCGGTTGTACGCTTCAGCGCATCGCTGCGCTGTTGCTGAAAAAGTTCACCCTGTTTGATATATTGTGCTTCGGCTTTACGAACCTCGTCCTCATACTTCTCGCGCAACTCTCTTAATGCATCTTCGTACCGTCCCGCTCCCTGAATCGGCAACTTTGCCGCACGATTGATCCACTCATTCTCCATATCGGACCGGGCTAGAAACTCCGGATTTCC
>JAICEJ010000454.1 GCA_025924215.1 Candidatus Binatia bacterium | reverse complement strand
GCGCCTGCATAAAGACATTATAAACAACAGAGTGAATATCGGATAGTGAAAGGAATGTTCTATGGAAGCAGTATCCTAACGCGGGCCTCATTGCGTTCACGGAAAGAGTGATTCTGGAAGCGTTTCGCACGGGCGTTGCAAGCGTTCACAAATAGCCGGCGCGGATGGGATGAATGATGTGGACCTGAATCTCGGGGACAAAGGACGCAGTTAGTTATAAAGCACATGATAAACAAGAGAGAACCCGGGAGGGTTCTCTCTTGTTTATAGCCAAAGCGGACTCATGCAGCTTTGATTTGTTTCGGCTGATCGCCACCGATTTCAATCTGAACTTTCTTCCCGCTTGCCGGTTGCGGCAACGGCACCGAAACCTCGAGAACTCCATTTTCAAATCGCGCCGTTATCTTTTCCGGATCAATCCCTTTGGGAAGCGCCAGTCTACGCTCAAATCTGCCGTAGGCAGCCTCGCTGTAGTAGGATTCCTTTTCTTTTACTTCGTGCGACTTTTTACGCTCCCCCTTTATTGTAAGAGCGTCATTCAGGATCGATACCTCAACCTCCTTGGGATCGATACCCGGGACATCGGCTCGAATAACGTACTGTCCCTCCCTTTCAAATACCTCCATTGCCGGCATCCAGCCGGTGCCCGGCAACTGATCGCTTCTCTCCCCCTCGCCGCTGAAAAAACGCCGGAAAAGATCATCGATATCTCGATGCCAGCGAGTGAGCTCCTGATATTGATTCCACGGTGCCAAGCTTCTCATAACTTCTCCTCCTTCCAAGAAAACTTCATCTACGAAAACCTAATCACCGCAATGCGTCTGTCAAGGCGTTATTGACCTTAGCAAAGCCTCTCTCCAATCATAGTAAAAATAGTCGCAACGCTCCGGGAGTCCGATCTGACGGGAATGAACTTCGACTATTGGAACCATTGGAACTGTTGGAAGGTTTCGAACCAAATCGAAACACCGATGTGTAACCCACCCCGGATCACACCTAGACTCCGAGAAACCGTCATCGCAAAAAAGTACGTAATCAGATTTCGTTAATACCGATTTAGGCGAATTCGTTAGAACCGAAAAAGACGTTGACAAGAGCGCTAGTTTTCCCGATATTCAGCCGGACCTGGAGGACTACGTTATGCACTTGAGGCTTTGGCAATGTTTAATCGCGATGCTTCTCTTCCTTCCTGGCTCGCTTTATGCCGATGACTTTTATAAAGGCAAGACCATTCGGGTCATTGTCGGCGGCAGCGCGGGCGGCGGGTTCGATATTTACACCCGGGCGATGGCGCGGCACATGGGTAAACACATTCCCGGAAATCCTTCCTTGGTCGTAGAGAACATGACCGGCGCGGGAACCTTCATCGCCGCCAAATTTATTCACAGCAGCGCCAAGCCGGACGGGCTCACTTTCGGGATGTTCAACGGCGCCTTGATCTTGGGGCGCGTCCTGGGCATGAAGGGCATCGATATCGACATGAGGGAACTCGAATATCTCGGCGTGCCGGTGCAGGACAGCACGGTTTGCGCGTTGCGTAAAGAGAGCGGAGTCAACAATGTCAATCAATGGTTTGCCTCAAAGACCCCAATGAAGCTAGGCGGCTTGAGCCCGGGCAACAGCACCAGCGATGTGGCACGGATGATCGGCGGGACGCTGGGGCTGCCGATACAATTGGTCGAGGGCTACAAAGGAACCAACGAAATTCGCCTGGCGGCAGACGCCGGCGAGTTGCACGGCGCTTGTTGGGCCTGGGAAACGCTGAAGGTCGCCTGGCAAAACGCAATTCCAGCGGGAGACGTCAACGTTGTCCTGCAGGTCACCGCGAAAAAACTGCCGGATCTGCCAAATGTGCCCATGGCGCTCGATTTGGCAAAGAGCGATGAAGCACGGCTGTTGCTCAAAGCCGGCGCCATCGATCCAGCGGCGATCGTCCGTGTGTACGTCACTACACCACGGATTCCGCAAGAGCGTCTGGAGATACTTCGCAAAGCTTTCTCTGCGACACTGACCGATCCGGAATTCGTCGCCGAAGCTAAAAAAGCCAATATCGACATAAACCCGCTCAGTGGCGAAGAGGTAAAGAAGACGGTTGACGACTTGTTCAAGCTGAGTCCGGCCATAGTTTCCAAGCTTGCTAATATTCTTGCTGTCAAATGACCAGAAAAAATTGTTGAACGGGAAGCCGAGAGAATGGTGAAAATTCGACGATCGATATCGCTAGGGTTCATGCTGCTGATGTCGCTGTTACTCGCAGGCCAAATCGTTTACAGCGCGCAAAGTCCCGACTTGAAACCCGAAAAGAATCCGCTCGAAGTAGCCATTGCGGCGACCGGGCCGCTCTATCTGCCGGTTCTACTGGCCAACGAAGCGGGTTACTTCAGCAAACGCGGCTTGACGGTCAACATTAGCACGTTGAGCGCCACTGCATCGGCGCAGGCACTCCTCTCCGGCCAGGTTGATATATACCAAGGCGGCACCGCCACGATCCACGCCAATGTCGGCGGCGCGGACTTGATCTACATTGCCGCATCCGTCGATCGCAGCACGCTCATGTTGTTCGGCCAGAAGGGTCTGACGTCGTTTGAAAATCTCCGCGGCAAATCGGTGGCGACCACTTCGGTCGGCGCTTTCGGCGAGATTGCCATGCGCAAGACTGCCAAAGAGCACGGCATGGAAATCGGCAAGGACATCAAGCTTCTCTACCACAAGGGGCCGCCGGACGCGCTCTCGACCTTTCTCGTCGGCAACGCCGATGGCGTCATCATCACCCCGCCGCAAACCGAAATGGCTCGCAGCAAAGGCTTTCCGGTGATCATCGATTTCTATGAAAAGGGCCTTAAGATCATCGGCCCCGGCACCGGAGTAGCCCGAGCTTTTGTAAAAAAACATCCGAACACTTTGAAAATATTTCTGATGGGATATCTGGACGGCTTGAAGCGAAGCCTCGACGATCCGGCCTACGCGCATAAAATTCTCAGCCAAACCAGCAAAATCACCGACCCCAAACTTCTCGAGGATAGCTATAAGGAAGGGGTCAAGGTTTGGAACAAGGACATGACCGTCGATCCACATGCGATCAAGCTCGTGCTCGAACAATCGACCCTGCCGAAAGTCGCCGAACTCGACCCAAACCGGTTCTTGGACAATTCTCTGATCCGCGAAGTCAACCGCGACTACGCTGCAAAATTATTTCCCGGCGAAGTGAAGTAAACGTTTTTTAACTGGACATAACGTTTTTGCCCGCACCATCTGATTACACTTATCTGCCAAATCAGTGGTTGATCGCTTTCATTTCGTAGTCATGCCATTTTACAGTTCAAGCGGGCCGGCCATCAAATCTTTCAGCGTTCAGCGATGAAATTTGATCTGCGCACGTTGTGAATGCCTATTGCGAGACCCGGTTCATCAAACAAAGAGAAATAGACAACGCCTGGATTGATTGAACAGATTGTCGCTTCAGCGATGGGTACGATGGTGTGACTTTAGTTCTGCCCAGAAGCAATGGCTCAACGACACTTACTCGAGCTTTAGATTTCTAGGAACAAAGGTTCCGGTCAGATACTGTAAACGGCGGACCATACAATGGTATGATCTCGGTAACAATCGTAGGTCATGGGGTGTACTCTTTCGTGTTCCGGCCCCGGCTGCCCAAGTTGGTTAGAATACAATCAAAAGGCTAAAAGAGTTTACACCCATATTTACTCTAAATGATCACAAGTAAAACAATCGCATACCTCAGCTTGTGCACCGTGGCATGCAACGCCGAGGTCACTTCTGATCTATGCCTGTGAGGGTGAGTTGCGGTTTGCCTCGTCAATCCATTTTTTAGCTTTCTTTATATTTAGATCGCACAAAGGAGGTTGTGCGACACGCGCGCCGCCTATTTTCTCGGTTTAATGTCTTCTTCGGTTGGCGGAAAATCGTCATCGCGAACCGCATATATTTGCATCGATAACAGTGTCAACATTGGCAGAGTTGAGGCAAGCCGAACTCCCGGTGGCGACGATATCGGTTGAACTGCGGCCACATTCTACAACACAACGGGAAAAGGGGGCGCTCTACATGATGATCCAAATGGGTGGCCACGCCATATTTTGTAATAACACTCACGTTGTCAATAAAAGAACCATCCGCATACATGTCAAAGCTTGCCCGGAAGAGGCGTACGCGGCCGCAGGAACATCGAAAAAATTTCATGAACACATGGAGCTAATTGCTTCTAAGGAAGGAGAGGCAAGATGGAAAACACGGAATGGGCAGGATATTGTTCGCTAAGCTG
>JAICEJ010000453.1 GCA_025924215.1 Candidatus Binatia bacterium | reverse complement strand
CCGACGACTTTAACCAGGTACTGCAAGGCAGCAATGGAATGGACGATGGTGTCGAAGTACAGCTTTTTCAAATACCCTGAAGGTTTGTCGCGAATGATCTTCTTCAACTCGGGCCGCAAGCTGTAGGAATGGTCGAGCCGCCAGATATTGAAAGCGAGCAGACCGCCCCCATGGGAAAGACAAAGCCGAAGATTAGGATACTTCTCGAACATTCCCTTGAGGATCATTCGCTCGATCATCATGGTCGTGCGGAAAGTGAATTGCAGCACGTTACCAAGAATGGGCGATAGCGGATCGTCGGCGTCCAATCCGCCTTCGAGCGGGTGAACGAACAAGAGCATGTCTAGTTCTTGCGCGGCATCGAAGAATGCTTCGAAAGAAGCATCGTCAAGCGGTTTATCGCCCACGGCGTTGCCGATTTCCAATCCTTTAAGTCCCATGGATTTTGCTTCCCGGGCAATCTCGATGGAATCAGCAATGCTCTGCAATGGCACGCTGCCAAATCCGACGAAGCGATCCGGATGTCTCTCAGCAATCTCTTGAATGGCTTCATTCTGTTTGCGTGAAAAGTGCGCGGCTACCGCCGGCTCTTCCCAATAGAACAGCAGAATGGGCGAGGGTGAGATCGCCTGGATATCGATGCTCATCTGGTCCAGTGCCTTGATACGCGCGGATGAATCGTATGCGCCCGGGCCCAGTCCCGGGCGAGATCCGATCTGGGAGGTAACGGACAATTTGCCCTTGTCGAGCACGATCTTGGGCGCTCGACTTTCGTATTTGCCGGGATTCTGTAACGCCTCGACAGGAAAGAAATGAGAATGAAGATCGATGTTCATAAGTTTCTCGTCGAATTAGTCCCAGCTGAAAAACTCTGGCTTGCAGGCTGCTCAAAAGACTTCGAGGCAAAGTCGCGCGAATTACCAGGATGAAGGCGGAAATCTGAAAACGGAAATTTAATTCTCAGCTTTCATCTTCCATAATTCATCTTTCAAAAACGTATGAGTTTTTTCAGCCTGCTAGAACTCCATGCCGATGCCATTGCTTCGCGCCAGGGAGTAAATCTTACTCGCCACAGCGACATCGGCGACTCCCTGACCGGCGTTATTTTTGAAAAGCGTGATTTGCTTGGCGTTGGTGCGGCCAGGAATGGCGTTATTCAACAACTGGCCTAATTCGCCGACATCTTCCCAGCTGAGAAATCCTGCCTGAACCGGACCGAACAGGTCTGCCTGCTCATCTTGAATCGCCTGCTCCCTGGAGTTGACCACGATCACATCGCTGCGTTTGATGGTCGTGTCATCGAGCTCCCGGCGCGGCGTAGCCGCAACTCCGGCGCGCACCAGACCAACATTTCCCCCCATGATCGAGGTAACGTGCGCGCCTGATTGCAGCCACTCGCCGCTGAAAACCGGGACATTGGAGTTGGTCGCGGTGAGCAGCACATCGGCGCTCTCGACAGCTTCCTTTGCGCTGGACACGGGTGCGACTTCGCAGGGAACCAGCTTTTCCATCGAGCGGCAAAATTGCTCGCGCGTCGACTGCGTCCGGCAATAAACCTTGGCCAGGTTGAACACCCGGGTCTTGGCTAGTGCTAATAGATGATACTTTGCTTCACCGCCAGCCCCGAGGATGCCCAAGATCTTCGAGTCCGCGCGCGCCAGGCAACGCGTGCCCACCGCGCTGGTAGCCGCTGTCCTTATCGGCGTCGGCCTTTCCGCCGGCAGTTCCTTGAGCGCCACCCTGCCCACTAGGATCGCCATCAACGACGCGTTCTTCACATCGAACAGGACCGTTACCGGTCCCCCCATGCTGTGATAGGTCTGAACTTCTTTGGATACAGCGACATGCTCCGAGTGTGCCAGAACGCCGATACCTCCCAGTGAAGGAACCCCTCCGGGATGGACGCTGACGCGCACGCCTTCGGGAGTCATGATGCGCTTTCGCGGCGCGTTTAGTTCCGGGCTTTTGCCCCACTCGCGAAAACCCGCCTCCACCGCGTCGATCGCTTCTTCCATGGTCAACAATCCGTTAACATCTTCGGCGCGAATCAATAGCGGCATCGATTTTCCTCGAAACGACAACGCGACCATTACTATACGTCCACCGCGTTGACAACCGGCACCCGCGCGATTAATTTGCGCTCAGCTGTTTAACGGTGGGGGGTTGAAATGACTCGCTGCAGAAATGTTTTCTTTTTAGCATTTTTGATTACGGTTGCCTGGTCCCTTCCGCTTTTCGCTCAGACGATCGACATTGATGCGGCCAAGAAAGAAGCCAGAGTGGTGGTCTACGCCGCCGTGCCGCCGCAGACCATGAAGGTGATCAACGATCCTTTCGAAAAAAAGTATGGCATCAGAGTGGACTATTGGCGCGCTTCGACCACTGGCATCCTGGAAAGGGCGCTTAATGAGTGGCGTGTCGGGCAAGCCGGCGCTGATGTCATCGAAGGCAACAAAGGACCGCAGCTGATTCTCAAGTCGGAAGGAGTCTTCGACAAGTTCATGCCTCCGTCCGCGGGAAAATTCCCCCAACAATTTCTCGAACCCGACGGCATCTTGACGCCGTGGCGGTTTAATCCGATCAGCATTCTTTACAATACTGAGCTGGTCAAAAAAGAAGAATTGCCCAAGACCCTTAGCGATCTTCTGCTGCCGCGCTGGAGAGGGAAAATCACCATCCCGGATCCCTCGCGTCATACCACCACGGCGCAGTTCCTGGCCGACCTCGATCGCTATGAGGGTATCAAATGGCGAGAGTTCGCAAAGGGTCTAGCGCAGCAGCAACCGCTGATGGTCGAATCGTTCGCACCGATCGTCAACACGGTTATCAAAGGCGAGGCTCCCTTGGGGATAACTTACTTGAAATATGTCGGACAATACAAAGGGCCCATCGATTACGTTCGCTTGAACAAATATCTCGCCGATACCAATTACATGGGAGTGAGCAAGAAGGCGGCGCATCCGAACGCCGGCAGATTGTACGTCGAATATATTTGCTCACCTGAAGGGCAAAAAGCCATGGCTGCAACCGGCGAATTTGTCTTGGCGCCGCAGATTTCTCCGTCTTTTCAAGACGCCGCAGACGTGGCGCAACGCACGCTGTTTATGGAAGAGCCGACCGCCGAGGAGTTTAAGAAGCTCCGTGAAGAGATGCGCCAGATTTTTCTGGTAAGATAAACGCAGTCTATGTCTAAGGATCTACCAGAAACCAATAATCGAACGCAGCCTTTACAGGTTTGATCTGGTTGCGTCCGTGAAACGGCAACACGATCACCGCTATCGCCCTTTGCCAAAAGAACAGGTCCTGGACAGGTTGGCCGGACCAGCGCTGCAATCATCCATCGTGCGACTCGGGGTTTTTCAATCAAGTCAAGCCAGGATTGGCTGCGCAATAGCGGGTCGTAAGCGGTGGAACGTTTACCGAGCGCTTGCGTAGTATTCAACCCGGCGTTCGAAGAAGGAGATCAATTCGGAAATCGCAAATGCGAACAGAAAAACGACGATGACCACCGCCCAGAATTCTTCCATCAGAAAATTGCGCGAGTAGAACTCGAAAAGCTCGCCGACGCCAAGAATCGCAATCAGGAGCTGACCGATGACAACGCCCTTAACTCCGCGGATCGCGCCCAAGCGCAGACCGGCTAGAATCTCGGGCAAGGCGCTCAGAAGCAACACTTTCGTGTAGATCTGACCGCGCCGTGCGCCGAAGGACAAAGCCATTTCCACCAGTGATTTGTCCGCCTGTTTGATCCCTACCTGCGTATCCAGAATGATGACGAACACGGCGAAGAGAAAAACCGTGACGACGACCGTGCTCTCGCCGATCCCTATCACTGACATCAGAATCGGCACCAGCGCGGAGATTGGGGCGCTAATAAAAATGTTAACCCACAAACCAAGAACTTTGCCGAGGTTCTCCACGCGCGCCATCAGGATGCCGAGGGGTAAGCCGATAACGATCGCTAGTGCCATACCTAAAGCAAAGGAGCGCAACGAGATCGATGCCGCGGCGGCGAACTTCGCCGTTGGCAGGATCGTGATCGCCGCGACGAACACTCGCGAGACAGGCGGGATGATGATCGAATACTCGGCCTGACCGATAAATTCCCACAGGATAAACCAGATGAGCAGCGAGAAGAAAAGAGGAATTTTCTTGCCGTAGAAAATCATGTCAGCAGCCGTGGCGCCAGCGCAAGCCTAAACGTAGTCCCTCAAAATTTTCCAAATCTCATCCACCGCATCGAGATAGCCCTTGTCGCGTCTGATTTCGTCGGCACTCGCGCCGCGCTCAATGTTCGGCCGAAT
>JAICEJ010000452.1 GCA_025924215.1 Candidatus Binatia bacterium | reverse complement strand
TGCCGTTGTATCACCACCGGCAAGAGCGATCTCTTGCGCTTATTTATCAAGGACGGTTGCACGAGCAGCCAGGCATCTACCGAGTCGAGCAGGAGCTTCGACTTAACCGCCAGATCGAGGAGCGCCTGCTGCTGCGTGCTGATGTCGCCGCCAAGATCACGTACAAGATCCTCTCGCCACTTTGCCAACGCTCTGCCGGTGGTTGTCCTGCCGTCGATCGCATCAAGACCGCGCTCCATCAGCATCCTTTGCCGATGGTAGAGTCCGTGCTTTGTAT
The DNA here is from genome assembly GCA_025924215.1 of Candidatus Binatia bacterium. Classification (GTDB taxonomy): domain Bacteria; phylum Desulfobacterota; class Binatia; order UBA9968; family UBA9968; genus WHTF01. Next base: position 4,052 of record JAICEJ010000452.1, on the reverse strand, counting down.
TGCCACGGTTGCCGTTATGCTCTGATGCTGTGGCCTTCATGCGTGCTTCACGGCGACCTTGAAGGCTGTTGACTTTGTGTTGACTTGCCCTTGCAAGCTGCAGAATAGACAACAGTTTTTTAGAGCTACGGGATTGGCAATCCTGTGCCGCTTCTCGCATTGAATGCGCGGATCTACGCTCGGGCGCACGGGTGCATCGGCGGCTGGTGGGTTGATTTCTAAGGCGGCACTGTAGCTAAACCATGACGTGCTGGCAGCAGTGTCATGCCGCGTCATGTTGACTTTTTGTTGACCTTGGCTTCTTGCGGAAAGTGAGAAAAGACGAGCTAACTTGTTGGAAGGATTAATGCCCCCGGCGAGATTCGAACTCACGGCCCCAGGATTAGGAATCCTGTGCTCTATCCTACTGAGCTACGGGGGCGTAACGGAGTATTTTCACCTATTTGCCTTCTGTTCTGTTATCATTTTCAACCAGCTTATGCGAACAATACCAATCATTGCGCTTCTGATCAGCATCGAATCTCTTTCCGGATGTGGGGCAACTAATCCACTATCCATCAGCCTCTATCATCCTAAGACAAACACCCTGCGTAAGTGCGTCGCTCGTGAATCAGCTGCTAAAGATACTCAGATGCTCGCGGGGATTGTAGAAAGCTGCGCAAGACAGCTTGAAGCTCATGGATTTGTTCGTGTCAATGACTCGTTTGTTCCGCCGTCCTCTGCTGCTAAGAACACACCGCCTATTACCGAACAAGCACCACGCTAGAAAGCAGATCGTTTCCGTTGTTTATGCAGGAGCGGAATCTGCGACCTCTTCTCTTTCGAATCCGCAAAAGTTGTTTGCTTCCTCTGAGTTCATTGACTTAGTGAGGTAATATCGCTATGAAGTAACGAGTTTGCCCGCCAGCGAGCCGTTAGCTCAGGCGGTAGAGCATCTGCCTTTTAAGCAGAGGGTCGCTGGTTCGAATCCAGCACGGCTCACCAGTACGTCCCCGTCGTCTAGCCTGGCCCAGGACACCGGCCTTTCACGCCGGCGACACGGGTTCAAATCCCGTCGGGGACGCCATGACACGTCTCTGGATCATTGCCTTTTTGCTTTCTTCCTCGATTCCGTCGCACTTCCTGTTGCACTTTTTCCTGCACCGTCTTGTCCAAATAGATGCCGTAATTGCGCTCGAGTGTTGAAAGAGAAATTCCCACTTCTTGCGCGACCTTCTTCGCGTTCTGTCGAGCGAAATAGCTGTGTCTTTGCACGAGTAGAAATCCCGCGGCCTGATGTTAAGCGCGCGCAGTGCGCGATACCACTGATCCTTAAGAAACTGATCCGGCTTGATGCGCTGGCACAACTTGTTGACGAATACCGGCGTCTCGGCTTTGGCGTGAAGCGGCTTGATAGATCCCCAGCACCGCCCCAACATGCGGCTTTAAGTGAACCACCCGGCGCGCAGCTCGGGTCTTGGGTGCGCCTTCTTCGCCTAGGGTTGCGAGCGAGCAATCGTTGCAAGGTTTGCGTCCGCGTTTACCCTGCCCAATTCAACCCGACCGATTCTGAAGGCCTCATTTGACTGGTAAAGATGCAAACTTACAAAGGGGAAATAATGCCGGACGGGTCATTACTGGTGGCGGATGATGCTGGCGGAAAGATTTGGCAGGTCAAAACCGCGAAACGTTGAATTAACTGCCTTCCATTCAAAACTCTTACTTATCCGCAGGCGAAAGAGCTCGATCTATCACCGAGACCCGCCAGGACGCTGCTGCGCCTCGGCAACGGCACACTCAGATGTAGTTAACAACAGCTGGAGCCCGAGAATGCTTTGCTCATGCTCGCCTATTACTGCTGTTTCACTAGACCTTGTCTAGAATGTTTTTACCACGAGAACGTCTCATTAAGAAGCCATCCGAGCCTCGCTCCGGCTTACGCCAAGCGAGTCTCAACTATAGCGCGTGCCGGTTCGATGTAGGTTGCGGTGATCTCGCCCGGACGCAGGCAACCGATACACCTGCACCCTTACTATCGCCAACGACTCAAGCGCCCAGTCTGCCGAAGTCCCTTGCTGCCATTGCTGGCGATCATCGCCAGTCACCGTAGCTTCGACACGTGCCGCGATCTCTGCGGGAGTCCCTATAGGGAATAGAAAGCTCATAGAAAGCTGCTGGGCGGGACTGCGCAAGGAAGCCCCTCACCTTGAAGGCGAGCGGCTTCCTCCCTCACCGATGGGGGCATTTAGGCCACATCTATCGTTGGCACGGTCTGCAACGCATCTTTCATTGGAGTAGTCGAGGAGACCGCCGACGACGAACAGTGGCTCATTGAGGAACAGCTCACAATTGCGGTGGTCGTTCACTTCGAGCATGAGTTTGGCGACGATCTTAGGGTTCCTCTCGTCGGTGATGTCGATGATATTCGGATAACCATACGCGGACCCCCCGGGCACATGCGGCTGGGAGACCCCCAACACCCGACTGGCCGCCGGACTCGTCCGAGCTGACGATGTAGTGGCGGCCATTGCGGAAGTGGTACATCTCCTCCACTTGCCCTTGGTCCTCCCAGAAGAGCTTGCTGACAATCCGGAACTCGAGACTGGAAAGACGGAACTGATAGTCGCTGACGTCCAGGATCACCAGCCCGTCTCGACCATACGAAGACTGGCTCGGCGTGTCTAACCGAACTGGCCGGGTTGCCCGCGTACAGCCGCGTCCCGGCCTCATTGAGCCATAAGCCGTGGGCCTGCCATCACTCAAGAACTGCCAGGTGGGGAGCTGCTTCAAATTGGACGGATCGGCGAGGTCCACGATGTACATGAACCCGCCTATGCCTCGAAAGCTCTGGCCGAGGTAGTACGTCAGGCCGTCCGGGGGCGAAGTTGCCCATGTGGCCCTTCCTGCCTCGCAGCTCGATGCTGCCTTTCAGGACCGGGTGGGCACAGTCAGCGGAGTGTCATAAACGACAAACCCCGGCCCATTGTTCAGGCGCCCGCGAGGAGCTTGCGCCGATCGTTGTGCTTAAGAGTCTCGTGCGGGTCTATCATCACGGGGTCATCCAGGGACGTGGACCACCGTGGCCGCCGGAAGTCCCGAGGCATCGATCACCACGACATCGCGGCGCTCCTGCAGAGGATTATTGTCCGTATCATAGTAGGCGCAGTGATCGGAGTACGCGGGTCCACCCTGGGATTTCGCGCCTTCACCTACGAACCGGCCCACGAGTTCCAGGTTGCAGTTGTAGCCGTCTTCGGAATCGCCGCTACCCACAGTGTGGTCTGGCCGTGCAATCCGCTTTCGGTCCAATCCCAACGACCACAATGGGCTTGGGCACCGCTCCCGTCCAAGGGATTTCGAGTGTGCTCCTCTATAGGTTCGAACTGAACGACGGTCCAGTTGGATGAGAAGTAAGATGTGGAGAGATGTCAAAAAGAGTTTTCCAAGCCTGTCAGAAAAGTATTCCGTGAAATAATCTGTGTTGCGAGAGACTGAATTGCTCGAGGATAAATGCTTCAAGCTCTCCGGCAGCTCCGCTACGATGTACATGGCGGATGCGAATCGTTGGGTAAGGTTTATCGGAACGGCTGCGCCGGTTCGATCATCGAAGTCGTGCGAATAGAGGGTAAGATATTTATGACGATGAAGGAAGCCGAGGCACATGGGTTGGAGCTGGCGAAGGAGTGGGTGGATAAAAGATAGGCTGGATTGTAGTTGCGTTTGTTGAGGAGATTTTTAAAGGACGATCAGCCTTTTGGTATCTCCGAATCAGGCATGCTCACAAGGATATATCCTATGTTCCCTGGAGCGGCAACAGCTGTACCGAGTGCAATAAGGAAGTAGCCGAGTAGTACCAACATACTTGTTTCTCTCTGCTGATTTTATGGGCCTAGCCAGCGCAGCGGCCTCTGACGGGACTCAGAAGGTAGGCGCAACGGTGATCGCTGCGCAGCGAGGGCGCGGTTGATAGCACAATCGTTATGAGGCGATCATGGGTTCCAGGACCTGCCAATTAGCCGCGATTTATGAATGCCGCTCTTAATTGCATCGGCGGCGTTCGGACACGCCTTATG
>JAICEJ010000451.1 GCA_025924215.1 Candidatus Binatia bacterium | reverse complement strand
TTTTGGTTTTTTCGCCCGGCTTGTCTCGATACTCAAGAACCCGCACCCGCTCATTCTCGAATACGACTCTGTACTTGTCAGGATCGGTTTTCACCGCATCATCGGCCCCACAGCGGAACATGGCTCGATAACAACAGACCACCCACAATCAGCGCACGCAACATCCGACTGGTTTCGCCTGATAACATATTGTTGTCGGCTATAAACGGTTCACCACCAAAGAGCAATCGAGTTCACTCAGCTCGAGGCATGAGCTCTAAACGGGCGACAAACATCGTAAGCCTCTCCCCCCATCCCTTCGTGTCGCAACATTGAGCAAGCGTCGCTCGTCGCGCCCTCGCGAGGCCGCCGGTCACTCGATCCGAGATGACGTTCCATTAAGTCGTTCGGTTTATCACGCTAGGCTCTACGCCGGCCCTGTCCGAACAGGATGGACTTGGAATCCTGGTTTACCGTCGGTTGGGTATTGATCTTTTTTGCCAGGTCGTAGGCTCGCTGCACAGCGGGCCGCTGTTCGATGGTTGAAAACCAGCGCTTCAAATTGGGAAACTCATCGAGCTTCTGCTTGTGCCGTTCATGCGGCACGATCCAGGGATAGCACGCCATGTCGGCGATCGAATAATCGCCGGCGATGAAGTCGCGGGCTTCGAGCCGCTCGTCGAGCACGCCGTAAAGCCGTTCGGTCTCTTTGACGTAGCGTTCGATCGCGTAAGGTATTTTCTCCGGCGCGTAGTTGTTGAAATGACCGTTTTGTCCCGCCATCGGACCGAGCCCACCCATCTGCCAGAACAGCCACTGCATGACCTCGCTCCGCCCGCGCACATCGGCAGGCAAGAATTTACCGGTCTTCTCGGCGAGATATTGAAGGATCGCGCCGGACTCAAAAACGCTGAGCGGACCTTTGCCGTCGACCGGGTCATTATCAACCATCGCCGGTATGCGATTGTTCGGCGAGATTTTCAGAAACTCCGGCGTGAATTGCTCCCCTTTAGAAATATCAACTGGCTTGATCGAGTACGGCAGCCCGGCTTCTTCCAGGAAGATTGTGATTTTGTGTCCGTTCGGCGTCGTCCAGTAGTAGAGATCGATCATCGTGATTTACCCCCGTCGTTTTCGTCAAACTACACCGCCCGTGCGCAAAGGGTCAATAAGATCAGCTTACCAGTCTTCTTCCACGTTCAAGTCGGATCATTTAGGCCCCTCGCTCGGCGCTAGGTCGAAAGAATTCCGACGGGCTCGAGTAGACGTCGCCGATCAATGATTGACAACTCCCGGATCGAGAAGGTAAATCTCTCTGGCAGCGACGGGAGTTCAGCATATTTTCACGACACTCGATGGCACAAGATAATCATATTCCTGGCATCATCGGATCGTTCACGATCGCGTGATGGCATAGGCTCATCAGCGGCCCATGAACACTGCGAAGCCAAAACCAAAATTAAAATGGTGGCAGATTGCGCTCATCGTTCCGTTCGTTCCGGTAATCGTCGCTATCGCAGCTACTGCATTTATTCTCTTCCTGGTATCAACGATTTGCCTGCACATTACCATCTGGGCGTGGTGGTGTCTTCGTGGGAGGGACATCCTCTTCGTCTACTCCGACAGTCCCATTTGGCGAGACTACATCGAGAAACAGATTCTTCCGCACATCGGTGAGCGGACCATCGTTCTCAATTGGTCACAGCGTAACCGCTGGCGTGTTTCGGTTGCTCGGCTGGCGTTCCATCATTTCGGAGGCTATCGTCAGTTCAATCCGCTGGCGGTCGTCTTTCGTCCCTTCCGCCGCACGCGAACGTTTCGCTTTTGGCAACCCTTTAGAGATTTCAAACACGGGCATCCAGAAGCACTTCATCAGATGGAGAGTGAGTTCTTTGGGTTGATTGGAGTCCAAAAGAGATGAGCCGTCGGACTGACAACACGCTGGACTGTCGCTCGCATCTTTCGGGCAAGAAAACGGCACGGTAAGATCGAAGTTGTCGCCTACGGAGTGACGAATGGTACTTCGCCAGCCGCGCTCTCTCAATATCGTTTTAGTTGTTAGCCATTAGCCCGGCCGGCGGGCGGCTATTAGGGTCCCGACGATCCAATAAAACCCGCGGAGCCTGATCATGTCAAAATTGGTTTTCATGCTCCTCATGGGGATTTTTCTCGGATCCGTGGAATCACGCGCCGCGGAGAAAATTCGCATCTCGGTCTCCGGCGGCTACAACATGATTTTTCTATCATCCGGCGTCGCCCAGCATCGCGGATTCTTTAGAGACGACGGACTCGACGCCGACATTATCGTCATGGGCGCCGGGCCGTCGATCGCGGCGTTGACCAACGGCGACATCGACTACACCTTGTTGACCGGCACGGTCATCCGCGCGGCGATCCGGGGATTGCCGGTCCGTTTGGTCGCCGGCCTGATGACCAGTTCGCCCCACGTGCTTCTGGCCCGCCAGGAGATCAAATCCGTCAAAGAGCTCAGCGGCAAAAAGGTTGGGCTCGCCGCGTTTGGTGATGCCACGCAAGTGCTGGCAAGAATAATTCTAGCCCGCAACGGCGTCGATCCCGATAAAGAAGTTCAATTCGTCCCCCTCGGCCCGGACTCCGGCCGCTTCGCGGGCCTGCAGCAAAAGCTTGCCGACGCCGTGGTGACCTCGCCGCCGTGGGATTTCGAGGGGGAAAAGTCCGGTTATAACGTGTTGGCAAGAGCTTACGATTATCTGAACTATCCTTTGTCCGGGCTTGGCGTGAACGCCAAATCACTTCAGCAAAACCGCGATCAAGTGAAACGTGCGATCAAAGCCCTGATCAGAGCGAGCCGTTTCATTCGAGAGAATCGGGAAGAAGCCGTTAAAATTTTGATAGCGTGGGGCAAAGCCAAACCGGAACACGCCTACGCCGCTTACGACTCCACTGTGAAAGTCATTAGCCACGATGGCGGCATTCCTGAAGATGGACTTAAGCTTTTAATCGAGCAGGCCAAGAGAGACGTTAAAATCAGCCGCGACATTCCGCTCGGCGAAGTTGCCGACTTCACCATTTTACGCGACGTTCAGAAGGAGCTGGGACTGCGATAGCAGCCTTAAGAATCGCCAGGCTAGTTTGTCCAGCCGGTCTGTGAAACGGCCACCCGATTTCCTTCCGGATCAATGAAGTGAATCTGCCCGGGTCTGTCCTCTGAAACCGCGACGCCGCTGTCTTGTAAGCTCCTCTTGACTGTCGCGACGTCGCTCACCTGGATACCAAAGTATTGCACGCCGCTCTTGGGACGCACCTGTGTTTTTGTCAAGAGTAAGGTCACGGTTCCATCACTCAGGCCGACCGTCCCGTCATCGGTCCAACCAACAATTTCAAGGTCAAACTGCCGTTGATAAAACTCGCACGCCGCGGCCAGATCGGGGACTTGCACCGCGAGCAGTCGCACGCCGGGGATCCTTTTCTCTTCCCTGCCGAGAAAGCCGCGCGCCGAAAGATCGACATTGTTTCCCCATGGATCGACAAATCGCATTTCCGCCGGCCGGGCCCCCTCCGGACCGCCGACTCCGGCCGATACTTGCGGGCTTGCGCCGCGATTCAAGGATGCCGGCAACTTGGCGACGGCCTCGTTCAAGTCATCGACAAGAAAACCGTAATGATGAATCCCCGGCTGCCGCTCCAGCTCCGCACCATCGGCGCGATGAGTGCCGACGACCGGGCCCGCCTGATCACCCCTGCTCTGGAGAAATGCCAAGTTAAAAAGCGGATCGATCACCATGCGCGAGCCGCTGGGAAAAACTTTACATTCCTCGAAACCGAAATGCTTCTGATAAAAATCGCTGAGTTTCTTTGGCTCCTGGGAAATAAACGCAATGTGTCTGAGCTTACCCATGTTTCACCTCCGCACTGGTCACTTGTTTATAGGCCGGGGATTTATCGGCTGTCAACGCGCATGGTGTTATGCCCCTGCGACCGCATTAGCCGGCATGAAATCCGAGCCCCAACGAGACCTCGTTCGCTCGGTGTGGCGCTGGACGCGCAGCCGCAAGCACGCTTCTACATGCGCACGATAAAAAACTTCCTGTCCAGCTTGACGGTAAGTTCCGCCCGTCCTATTTTGGCCGCGATATACGCTCCGGGAGGTGACGATGACTGAGCGAAAACTTACCGGTAAGATCGGGCGTGAGCGCATTCGAAGGATGGAAACACCACGACCGCCGGACGGAGTCATCGAAGGCTTCCGGGCGCTCGGCGATGCCAGCGGCATCGTCTCCGACGTGATGGATGAGCTTGGCATTACCGGCGTCATCGGCGGATCAGTGCTCAAACCAACCATGGTGGGGCAGTCGATTGTTGGGCCCGCCCTCA
>JAICEJ010000450.1 GCA_025924215.1 Candidatus Binatia bacterium | reverse complement strand
AACTGTAAGCATCGAGTTAATCTTACTGGATTTGGAGATAGCGGGGTCAGCGCATGTTATTAAACGTGTGCGAACGATGGCGCCGAAGGTGATCGTGTTCGGAATGTCTCGACCCGATGCTTTGAGGAACGAGAGGGAAAGCCTCGACGGTTTCTTTTGCAAGCCGCTGGAATTTCAAGAACTCTATCGAGAGATTTGCTCAGCCGCGATGCGAGCGGATTGATACGGTCTTAACCAGCCTGTTTACGGCAGCATTCCCGGCATAGTCGTCCACCCACCACCCAAACTTATAAGCGACTTGACCTTTACTCTGGGCCAGCCTGGTCGCCAAACGACACGAACGTGCGTTCCGCGTCCAGCACAGTCTGAAAATCGAGCAAGCCGGATGCACACTCGTCGCTCGCCAACTCCGCGTGCCGCCTGGCTAGCCAAGAACACCAGCCAAACCGCGTGTTCCCTGGCGCTGAGCCAATTCTCGGATCCGATCCAATGGCTCGGGGCCATCGCAGCAGAAACTTTTACGTTATCGTTCGTGTACATCGCATTCGGCGAGTATCGGGTCCTCCGATGTCTGTTAGTCTCGTCAGCGTTGCTCCCTTTAACCAATGTTTTTTGGTCGTTGGTTATTTTGCGATATAAGTAGCGCCGCCATTGAACAGTTCGCCAAGTTTGCGTGCATTTAACTGCCGGCTAGCTTACGCGCAGAAACACTAGGGGAAAAACATTCGCAATCTTCCGGTCGTCTCCGCAACTCAAGGAATCCAACCCGTTGCAATTCGCATACGATGTACTCCAAGTTCTCTATTTTTTCCTACCGGCTTATCTCGCAAATATGAGCCCGGTGTTGATCGGCCGTCGTTTTAGCGCCCTGGCGATTCCAATGGATGGCGGGCGAACGCTCTGGGGCAAGCGCATCCTTGGCGATCACAAGACCTGGCGCGGACTACTTGCCGGCATCATTGCGGGCACGATGGTTTTCGAGCTGCAGAGATTTCTTTATGACACTGGAGTTGCGCAAGGATTGGCGCTGTTTGACTATTCGGCCCATCCGCTACTCCCTGGTCTGTTGATGGGCTTGGGCGCAGGTATAGGCGATGCGGTAAAGTCCTTTTTCAAGCGACGCATTGATATCGAACCGGGGGAGAGCTGGCCGGTTTTCGATCAACTGGATTTTTTTCTAGGCGCCTACGTATTTGTTTCGCTCGTCTATGCTCCGCCGCTGTTGTTGACTCTCGCGAGCCTCCCGGTCGTACTTATAGGCAACATCGCTTCAAACGCTGTAGGCTACTGGCTGGGCTTTAAGAAGACATGGATTTAGTGCACAGAATGTGAGTTTTGCACCATCGGCTAACGGTTTTGAGTTGTCTGCCCTAGTATTCAATCTCCTGGGAAGCTGTTGCAGCGCCTGGCGCATTCGGGTTGATTCTTTACCTGCTTCGACGAACTGTCCTTCACTCTGCAACGTAAGTAGTTGTTAACCGCTTGCTTCGCCTATCGGCGCAAAGGCTCATTGGCGAAAAGATCGTTCCGACGCTCGCCACAAAGTAAATTCTTGTAGCATGGAATCATCCCGGTCTGATTTGGCACTGCTGCGAAAGGATGGGGGTCTTCCGAGCATCCTATGGCACGCGCGTTGCGGTGCATAGAGATGCGAGACAAGTTTGGTTCAGCTTCTGCGGCGGCAGATTGGTCCGGAAATGTAGCTCGAACACTAATGAAAGGAAAGGATAAATCGATGAAGAAACCAGTTCCTGCCGAGATGATGGCTCAGAATACTTCAGAAAGATGGCTGCAAGTGGCGGCGTATTACATTTGGGAGAAGGAAGGATATCCGCACGGCCGCGATCTGGAGCATTGGTATCAGGCCAGCGCCCAACTTGCGGATCTTTCTAAAGGGACGAAGGCCGCCACGGCAAAGAAGTCGCCTTCCTCACGTACTGCAAAAAAGCAAATCAAGTCGCCGATAAAAAAGCCGCCCTCTCTTGCCACCTAGCCCCGGATTGTTCCTCGTGACAGTCAGCGAAAAGCGAGCCCTCCGCTTTGAGCAGCCTGCAGGGGTTCTTTTCAGTAAGCTATCGTTCCTCTGCCTTATTCGTTACGCCAGGCTCTGCGCGAGATGCCCCCCTCTGCTATCGGCCGAGGATTTCTGCCGGGGAAATGTGATCTCGGATTCGGGAAGTTCGACGCACAACCAACAATTTTAGTATGCCCACTGATTTCAAACCTAAAATTTTACATTCGATCACGTTCGATCAAAAACAAGTAATGCGCCACGCGACTGGTAAAGAAAAAACAGAAGGGCCTTACGAGTTGCATCGACCGGTGAATTATCGAAACGGTTACGGCTCTCCGGAACTGTGTCGTCCCAGAACGGACAAAAGAATCGTTGTTTTGGCAATTGTTTTCCAAATGCCCGCCAATTAAAACAATCGTAATTGTTCCAAATTCTTTCTCTCGCATTTATTGCGCGGTTCGAATTTTTCAGAAGCTTCCTGGAAGAAAAGATTTTATGTAAGTCATGTCGGGCCTAGATCAAATCACCCATCCAACTCCGCGGTTCGCTGCGGGATTATTTTATCTGGCGGAAACGGCAAGCGACTGCGGGAGATTGTTTACCGAAGGTGTGCCGACTACCTGCCAAAATAATACCTCAATTTAATCGGAAGACACTTTATGTTACAGCACACCTTCGATCGCGCTGAAACGTTGATCCCAGCAGAGAGACTTTTGGTGGTCGTGGCAAAGGACTACCTTTCAGTCGACGAGGTTCACCGCCAGATAGCCAAGGCCGCGCAACACAGTGGTCCTACACCCGAGGTTAAGGAAACGGCGCCCGGGCTTCTGCTCCCGTTGATGCACATTTATAAAAGATGTCCGGAAGCAATTGTCGCAGTTTTCCCCTCGGACGCATTTTATCCTTGAGTCTTCTAAAACTCGGCCGGTCACCAGAAGCGTGATTTCTCAGTCGATCAAGGAGCTCCTTTCTGGGCTTGATCGAACTTCGACACTAAAAAGATCTCCTCATGGCATTTCAAACTCAAAAGCGTCTGGTCTAACCGTAAGTACGGCACATTGCGCGGTTCTCACAACTTTCTCGGTCACGCTGCCTAGAAGCGTGTGTGATAAACCGCTTCTCCCATGTGTGCCCATGACGATGATATCCGCTTGCCTGTGCGTCGCTTCTCCGACAATGGCATTGGCGGCTTGACCCTCTCCAGTATGTTTTTCCCAGTCGACATTCTCTAGCTGCAAACCGGACAAGAAAGCTTCCCATTCAGGCTCCATCTCTTCGGGTGAAGGCAATGGCATCTGCACGGTCACGCCCACCTCATGAGCGTATCGAGTGGCCAATGAGCGACGCGAGTCCAGAACATGAAAGAAAACCAGGCGGGCATCAAAGCACTTACCAAGCACGAGCGCCTCCTCAGCGGCCTGTATAGAACAGGAAGAGAAATCCGTAGGGATCAAAAATGTTTTGGCTTCGCGACTTAGGGGCTTTTTCGCCACCATTACCGGTATCGGCGTTTTGCGAACTATCCTCTCGCTGGTACTGCCGAGGAGCTCTTCAGAGCCAGACGTGCCACCAACCACGATGAGATCCGCCCGACTAGCCCTTGCGGCAATAATCAATTCAACGAAAGGTTTGCCCGTTCGCACCTCATATTCCGGATGCAGGTGGTCAAACTCTGGGCTTTTCGCCAACGCCTGGAGTCGAGCACTTACCTTCTGCACGATATCTTCCAACGTGTATGGAGAAGTCAGCGGATGCGACAACCTTTGAAATGCATCGAGCGGCTCGACTACGTGAACGATTCGAAGCGCAGCGCCACACCGCTCGGCTACGACCGCCGCCGATCGCATCGCTGCTTTTCCACCGACTCCGAGATCATGACCAACGATAACCCGTTTCGGCTGTTCCATATGAATCCCTTCTCTGACGATTTTATTCATCCGAAGAAAAGTTGATCTCCTGGCGTGGCGGATCCTTGCCAAAGCGCCATTCGAGTATTTGAATTATCGAGCCAGAGTCCGCCGGCATAACAGGTCAAAGAACGTTTTGCCGAATGTTAAAGCGCAACTGACGTGCCACCGAATCTTTCACAAACCAGCCGGACTTCATTCGATCCTGGTAGCGATTTCTTGCGAATGCAAAAAATGCCCGCAGAATTCGCAACTCTGCGGTCAACAATATAGCCCTCAACGAGCGCGGCACTGGTGGGTGTGGCGCCGCTGAATTGGGACAGCGCGACGATGCGAGGCCGTCGCGCGATTTGGGGCGGCCCCTCAACGGCTGCCGGTTTACGGCTGGCAAACGGTATATTAGTTGCTTTT
>JAICEJ010000449.1 GCA_025924215.1 Candidatus Binatia bacterium | reverse complement strand
TGCGACTACTTAGATCAGTCAGATTAGGCCATCCGCGGAGAGTCATCGACTGATATGCCCAGGTAGCTCAGTCGGCAGAGCACGTCCTTGGTAAGGACGAGGTCGGCGGTTCGATCCCGCTCCTGGGCTTGGTCCGGTTCATTTTCGAGCACGATAAAATCATTTGATTGGCAAATCAATCAGGAGGAAGAGATGAGCAAGCAAAAGTTTGAGCGCAAGAAACCGCACCTCAATATCGGAACCATCGGCCACGTAGATCATGGTAAAACTACTCTAACCGCCGCCATTACCAAGGTTCTCTCGAAGCAGGGCAAGGCTCAGTTTCTTGCCTATGATCAAATCGATAAGGCGCCGGAAGAAAGAGAAAGAGGCGTTACGATTAATATTGCTCACGTGGAGTATGAAACTGACAAGCGTCATTATGCACATGTCGACTGCCCTGGCCACGCGGACTACGTGAAAAATATGATCACTGGAGCGGCGCAGATGGATGGAGCGATCTTAGTCGTTTCAGCCGCCGACGGCCCGATGCCGCAAACCCGCGAGCATATCCTGCTGGCGCGCCAAGTCGGCGTGCCCGGCATAGTTGTTTACCTTAACAAAGCGGACATGGTTGACGACAAGGAATTGCTAGAACTGGTAGAGCTCGAAGTTCGAGAGCTGCTCTCGAAGTATAAATTTCCCGGCGACGAAGTTCCTATAGTGATCGGGAGTGCCCTAAAGGCTTTAGAGGGAGACGCCTCCGACATAGGTGAAGGGTCTATCATAAAGCTCATGGAAGCAGTTGATTCTTTCATCAAGGAGCCCACCAGAGACGTTGACAAGCCATTTATCATGCCGGTCGAGGACGTTTTCACAATCAGCGGTCGAGGTACAGTTGTAACCGGCCGAGTCGAGCGCGGCGTCGTCAAGGTCGGGGAAGAGATTGAAATTGTCGGCTTTAAGCCGACGCAAAAAACGGTAGCGACCGGGATCGAAATGTTCCGCAAGCTTCTGGACGAAGGCCGGGCCGGCGATAATATTGGGGTGCTGCTACGCGGCACCAAGCGTGAAGAAGTCGAGCGAGGTCAGGTATTGGCGAAGCCCGCGAGCATAACCCCGCACACAAAGTTTAATGCCGAGGCTTATGTTCTAACGAAAGAAGAAGGTGGCCGACACACGCCGTTTTTCAACGGATACCGCCCGCAATTCTACTTCCGCACAACCGATGTTACCGGTGTCGTGAAACTGCCGGAAGGAACAGAGATGGTTATGCCCGGCGACAACATCAATGTGGAGATCGAGCTCATTACTCCCGTCGCTATGGACGAAGGGTTGAAGTTTGCAATTCGAGAGGGCGGTCGGACCGTTGGCGCCGGGGTTGTCACAAAGATCATCCAGTAACTTAGGTTAAAGGGGGGCGCACTCATGCGGGATATCGTAGGGTTTGCTTGCGACCAGTGTAAGCGAAAGAATTACACCTCGACGAAGAACAAGAAAAAAACCACCGATAAACTTTCTTTTAAGAAATTTTGCGCTTCGTGTCGATCCCATACAATTCATCGAGAGATCAAGGTCTAACGATACCGGGGGTCAGTAGCTCCAACTGGCTAGAGCTCCGGACTCCAAATCCGGCTGTTGCAGGTTCGAATCCTGCCTGACCCGCCATCAATGCATCATTAGCCATGGCAGATTGGATTCAAAAAGTTCAGGATACTCTCGGCCATACCGTCGAGTTTGTAAAAGAATCCTGGCAGGAGCTGCAAAAGGTTCATTGGCCGTCGCGGAAGGAAACTTACGCCGCGACTGCGCTCGTTATTATAGTGGTCGTGCTGGTATCGGTTTACTTGGCGATCATAGACTTGGGCTTGACCACAGTGATCCAGGCTATCATCGATTAACTCTCCGAGCTCTCCTATGGCAAAGCAATGGTATATCGTTCACACCTTCTCGGGTTTTGAACAGAAGGCGAAAGCAGCTCTCGAGGAGCGGGTGAGGACTCTCGCTAAACAGGAGTACTTCGGTGAAATCCTTGTGCCGGTTGAAAAGGTCGTTGAGCTCGTTAAAGGAAAGAAAAAAACTTCGTCAAGAAAATTCTTTCCAGGTTACATTCTGGTTCAAATGGAACTCAATGACGATACTTGGCATGTGGTGAAAGAGACGCCGAAAATTACTGGGTTTGTTGGTGGCAGCACGAATCCGCCGTCGATTTCAGAGGAGGAAGTTCGAGCCATTACTCTTCAAATGGAAGAGGGCGCAATCAAACCCAAGCCCCGGGTGCTATTTTCGGTTGGTGAGAACGTTAAAGTTGTCGACGGTCCATTTGCAGATTTCAACGGGGTTGTTGAAGAAGTTAGACCCGATAAAGGCAAGCTTCGGGTGCTCATCAGTATCTTTGGACGAGCCACTCCTGTCGAGTTGGAATTCGTTCAGGTTGAGCGGAACTAGTTAACAGGGACACTAAATGGCCAAAAAAGTCATCGCAGAAATCAAGTTGCAGATCCCCGCTGGGGCAGCCAATCCAAGCCCTCCCGTCGGGCCGGCATTGGGGCAGCGTGGGGTTAATATCATGGAATTCTGCAAGGCCTTCAATGCTGCGACTCAATCCCAGCAAGGTATGATCACTCCGGTAATTATTACAGTCTATGCGGACCGATCTTTCACCTTTGTGACGAAGACGCCGCCGGCTTCTGTACTATTAAAAAAGGCTGCGGGTGTGGAAAAAGGTTCCAAGGAACCGGGAAAGACTAAAGTTGGGAAAGTTACTCGGGCGCAAGTTCGGCAAATTGCGGAGTTGAAGCTCAAGGATTTGACGGCTAACGATTTGGCCGCGGCCGAGAAGTCAGTTGAAGGTACTGCTCGTAGCCTTGGTCTCGATGTTGAGGGATGATTCAGAGCGCAGTCAGTCGCTTCGAATCCGTCTGCTTCGAAGCTTTATGAGGGGGACAAATGAGCGGTTTTGGAAAATCATATCGCGCCGCGTTGGCCAAGGTAGATCGTAGTCAACGCTATCAATTGGACGAGGGTGTTAAGCTTGTACGGGAAACCGCCCGAGCAAAGTTTGATGAGACCGTTGAGTTCGCCATTCGCTTGGGGGTTGACCCGCGGCAGGCGGATCAAAATGTAAGGGGAACCGTAACATTGCCACATGGTATGGGCAAGGCCGTTAGGGTGCTCGCTTTCGCCAAGGGAGAAAAGGAAAAAGAAGCCCAGGAAGCCGGAGCTGATTTCGTCGGAAGCGATGAACTTATTAAAAAGATCAGCGAGGGGTGGTTCGATTTCGATAAAGCTGTAGCGACTCCGGATATGATGGCGGCAGTCGGTCGGATCGGTAAGGTGTTGGGCCCGCGCGGCCTCATGCCTAATCCTAAGACCGGTACAGTCTCGGCCGATATTGCACGTGCCGTTAAAGAGATCAAGGCCGGCAAATTGGAGTTTAGAGTCGATAAAGCAGGAATAGTTCATGTTCCCGTGGGTAAGGCTTCTTTCGAACCTGAGAAGCTCATAGACAATGCCAGAGCCGTGCTCTCAGCAATTCTCCGAGCTAAACCTGCCTCAGCTAAAGGCAACTACATTCGCGGGGTGACGCTATCAACAACCATGGGGCCAGGAGTCAAGATCGACCTGTCGCAGGTTCGGGCCATGGCTGCCTAGATCTGTTCTTCAGCTAAATTTTAAGCCAAGGGGATCGGGAGAGACGCATGGCGGAGTTAGAAGCTGCACGCGCGAGTCACGGCGAAAAAGCCGAGACGGTAGCGGCTGTGCATGAAAAATTTAGGAAAGCAAAGATGGCGATCGCGACTGAGTATCGTGGTCTCTCGGTCGGTAAGATGACGCAGCTGCGACGCGAGATTCGCGATGTGGCAGGGGAATATCAGGTTATCAAGAATACTCTCGTTCGCCGGGCTCTTAAAGATACCGCTTACGGCGAATTGGAACGAATGCTCGAGGGTCCCAATGGATGGGTGTTCGCATATGATGATCCGGTCCTGCTTTCGAAGACGCTCGTCAAGTTTGTCGATGCCAATGAAAAAATGACGATCAAGGGGGCAATGTTTGAGGGCGAGTTAATGGATCCTGCTCGGGTCAAAGTTCTCTCACAAATGCCTAGTAGACCTGAGCTGCAGGCGACGTTGCTCGCGCTGATACAGGGACCAGCGACTTACTTGCTTCGCCTCATTCAGGAACCCGGATCTCGGGTGGTCAGATTGCTCGATGCGGCAGCTAGGGTAAAAGCCGAGTAATTACAACGATCGGTGTGGATCTAATTAAAAGGGGGACGTTTTATGGCAGAGGTATCTAGGGAACAGGTTAAGGACTACATCAAGAACATGACACTGCTGGACGCTGCGACTCTGGTCAAGGAACTCGA